>CAZCKV010000064.1:0-4736 GCA_964499385.1 uncultured Gammaproteobacteria bacterium
ATCCGCCGTCAATAACCACAACAGAGCCTGTTATGTAACTTGAAGAATCAGAGGCGAGGAAAACAACCAGTTCAGAAACTTCTTCTGATTTACCAACTCTTTTTAAAGGTATTCTTTGGAGCATTGCTTCCATTGTCTTGGGATCTGATTTAACCGCGCCAATCATCGGGGTTTCTATCATTCCCGGGGCGATGGCGTTGACGCGAATGTTATAAGGGGCCAATTCCACGGCCATGGCTTCGGTCATCGCGGCTATGCCTCCTTTAGAAGCGCAATAATGGACGATATTCGATATACCCACCCCCTGCTGGCCCATGGCTACGGAAGCGATATTGATAATTACTCCCCGTTTTTGTTCTTTCATAATTCTTGCCGCGGCCTGGGCGCATAAAAATTCTCCTTTAAGATTAATGTCAATCGTCCTGTTCCAGTCTTGTTCTGATAATTCCAAAAACGGCTTAAACTGGCATATTCCAGCGTTGTTTATTAAAATGTCAATCTTTCCGAATTTTTTAACGATTTCAGATATGACAGAATCAACTTCTGATTTGTTTGAAACGTCCAGTTTAAAAGCAGTTGCTTCGCCGCCTAAATTTTTAATTTCATCAACGACTTTTTGACACTCGGATTGATTGATGTCGGTGACGACGACTTTTACCCCTTGCTTGGCCAGGGCAATGGCATGAGATTTCCCCATGCCTTGTTTTGCGCCGGTTATGAGCGCTATTTTGTTTTTAAGATTTTGCATAATTTTGGTTTTTTAGAGTTTTTTAGAACCGTTTTTTTAATATAGTTTATTAGAGGAAAAAGTCAATGACGAATTTTCCGGGGCTGAAGGTCCTGATCCAAAGAAAAAGCGGCTTCATCTCTTAATGAAACCGCTAAATTAAATTTTTTCTTATCAAACAGGTTTTACGAATCTGCGAGCAGGTTTTATTCGTGGGCTACGCATGTCGCGATGTTTGGCTGATTTTATCTGCTCCTTCACCCTTTTCGTAAATTGCTTATGAAAACGATGCTGCTTCCCGTTTTCTTGAGAACATTTACCATACCAACTGGTATGAGCTGCTTTTAGATGCTGCTGCACCTTTCTATAACTGGTTTTAGTTGGCTGAGGTTGGGCAAATACCGCCAGCCCTGAAACCATTAACATTACCATCAAAATCATCAATTTTTTCATTTTATTTTCCTCCTTTTTTTAAATGTAAAGATTGTTTTATCGTCCATATTATGACATATATCTCTTTTTTTGTCAAGATTAAAAAATACCCGTGAAGGTAATTAAATTAATAGAAGTATTTAGAAAAAAATCAAGAACCCTTTACTATGCTCAAGAATCTTGAAGTTTGAAAAGTAAATAATATTTTATTGCCAAATTTTAAGAATATAAATTACGATGCCTATCTACGAGGACGAAAATACATTCTTCTTCGCTAATAAATTTATAAATAGCCCTTAAATCTCCTGTTATATTAATACTCCGATAGTCAGTATATTTTCCTTTTAAGGAATGGTTATTAAGCTGAGAGTTAAACGGGTTTTTTAAAAATAATTCTAATCTTTCCTGCACTTTTTTTTGTTCTATTTTTTTTAATCTTTTATACCGTTTCTCAAAATTTTTGTGAAAACGAATATTCATAAGCAAAGCTTGAAATTCCGTCAGGGCTCACAAATAGAAAAGTAAGCTTTTCTATTTGGTTCCCCCTTAGGAATTATAAAGAGGTAAGATGTTTCTTAATCTCTTTATTAGAAGAAAAAATGCGGGAAATATTTCTATTCCTCTGAATATCAAACTCTATTTTACCTAAAAGATTTTCCAGTTCCGGAGACATTTTAGGAGTAATAGTAAAATATACTTCTTTATTTCTGACAAACTGCTTTAAATAAGCATTAATTATTGCGCTTAAAGAAAAGCCCATTTCCTTAGCAAGTTTCTGGGCATGAATTTTCACGTCTTTCTCGGTTTTAATATTGATTACTGTTTTCATACACCTAAAGTATATACAATGGTTAGTAGATGTCAAGAGGTAATTGTGGAAAACTTTAGTAGGCTTCGTTGGTTTAATTTTAAAAAGTGTCCCCAATTAGGAATCCTCCTTCGCCTCTTCTTCGCGTGAAGCTGCGGATGGGTAAAACAAGGCTACGGAGGACGAGAGTACAGTCTAGCTGATTTATTTCAATATTTATAGGTCTTATATAGCGAAGGATTATACCCCCAGCAGGAATTGAACCCGCATCAACGGATTAAGAGTCCGCAGCTTTACCATTAAGCTATGGGGGCGTGATTTTATAATGCCCCTGCCAGGACTCGAACCTGGGATTCGACGTCCGAAGCGTCGCGTGATATCCACTTCACTACAGAGGCGGTAAAACTTAAATTTTAAATAATAGACTGCTTTAAAATAAATCGTCCCCCACCCAGCAGTTTTGTTTTTTTAAAATATAACATAGGACTATTCTTATTCCTTAAAAGCGTTTTACTGAAAATAAAAACAAGAATTAAAAGACTAACTCACTGAAAAAGTGTTATATTTTAAAACTACTGGGTAGGGGATTATTCTTTTAAAATTTCTTCAGGATAAGCGGCGTGGCTTAAGGCCACCTTTAAATCAATGTTTCCGTTATGATAGAGCCTTTTAAGGTCTTGTTCTAAAGTGCACATTCCTTCTTTGCTGCTAGTTTGTAAAACGGACCTAATTTGGACAACCTTGTTTTCTCTGATCAAATTAGCCACAGCTAGGGTGTTGAAGAGAACCTCGCGGGCCGCCACTCTCCCTCCCCCTATTTTAGGAAGCAGATGTTGAGAAATGATGCACTTAAGGACCATGGCGACCTGTAGTCTGATTTGTTTTTGCTGATCAGCGGGGAAAATGTCAATAATTCGGTCAATGGTTTGCGGCGCGTTTGACGTGTGAAGAGTGGCAAGAATTAAATGGCCGGTTTCGGCCAAAGTAATCGCCAGAGAAATGGTTTCCAAATCCCTCATCTCACTGACCAAAATAACATTAGGGTCTTGACGGACAATATGTTTAAGAGCTGATTGAAAAGAAATCATATCCTGACCCAGTTCTCTTTGGGCAACCACGCTTTTTTTGGAAGAAAAAATGTATTCTATGGGATCTTCCAGGGTTATGATATGACAAGCTCTTTTACTGTTGATATAATCGATAAAAGCGGCTAAAGTGGTGGATTTTCCGCAGCCGGTCGGACCAGTAATCAACATCAGCCCTTCTTTAAGTTCAGATAATCTATAGACCGATTTAGGCATATCAATTTCTTCCATAGACGGTATTTGGGACGATATCAAACGGGCGGCCAAAGCAATCTGCCTTTTTTCCAAAAAAGCGCTAACCCTGAAACGGATACCGCTTTTTATCTGATAAGAAAATTCTAAGTTTTTTTTATCAAAAAGGGATTGTTTTTGTTCTTTGCCAACAACCTGTTCAATTAGAGACAAGATGTCTTCATGTTTAAGAATTGGCCACTTTTTAATAGGGTGCAGGATTCCGTCAATTCGAAAAGAAACGGGTAAATCAGAGGTTAAATGAACGTCCGAAGCTTTTAAAGAAACCGCGTCGTTAAAAATTTCTTCAATATTCATATTTTATTGTTTAAAAAACGAGAAGTCAGACCCTCTCAACGTATCCGCCGCTTTCAGTGTTGATCCGAATTGTATCACCTGTTTTTATAAAAATAGGAACGTTAATTTTTGCTCCGGTTTCCAGGGTTACGGTTTTTGTCGGAGTGGTTGCCGAATCTCCCTTAATGCCGGGCGGCGCTTCAATTACTCTTAAATTGATTTTTTTAGGTAACTCAACATTGATCGGTTTTTTATCAAACATCAAAATGACAACCTCGGTGCCTTCTTTTAAAAATTTTTCTTGATCTCGCAAACAAGATTTTTTTAAAGAAAATTGTTCATAGGTTTGGTTATCCATGAAAAACAAGTCGTCTTTTTCAATATAAAGAAAGTTCGCTTTTGTTTTTTCAATGTTAGCTTTCTCTATTTTATCAGAAGCATTGAAAGTTTTCTCCAAAATTTGTCCGGTAATGAGATTTTTGAGTTTTGTTCTGACAAAAGCCCGACTTTGGGCGGTCCTGGCATGTTGTGAAAAGATTACCTGGTAGGGTTCGTTGTTGATAACAATGACCGTTCCCGTCTTTTTAAGGTCGTTAATTTCCATAATCTTTATAATTGAGAGGTGAGCCAAATGAAAAAAATAGCATTTTTTTATTTGCGAAGCTCAAAGTAATTTCAAGGTTTCCTTATTTTTTAACAAAGGGAAGAAGAGCCATAAACCGAGCCCTTTTAATGGCTTGAGCTAATTTCCTTTGATGTTGAGAACAGGTTCCTTTTCTTCGGCGAGGGAGAATTTTTTCATAACCGGAAACAAAGCGACGCAAAAGATCAGTGTCTTTATAGTCAATATATTTAATATTGTTAACGCAAAAATAACAATGTTTTTTATTATTCATAAGTAACACGAATAACTACTAATTTAACTCGCTTCGCTCGCTCACAAATCATACAAAAAATATTCGTAGCGATTAGAATAGAATTAGTACGATTAGTGATTTTTAAAATGGAATTTCTTCGACGTTAATTTCGTCTGTCTCAATATTTTTTTCTTGAGAGCTTTCGTCCGGCTGGAATTTTTCATTGGGAGCGCCCGAACGCGGACCCAGTTGCAGTTTTTCGGCGACAATTTCCGTCCGAAACTTTTTATTCCCCTGTT
>CAZCKV010000065.1:0-4657 GCA_964499385.1 uncultured Gammaproteobacteria bacterium
AATTTTCAATAACCGACTTGAAGCTAGACGAACAAAATAGTTCGCTATAACTATGATGAAAAAATAGTGGGACTCTGCCCCAATCATCTGGTATAACTAAAATATGATCATTTTTAACTATAAAAAACAAAAAGCCAATTTTAGGATTTTTTATTTTTAATTTAGATATAAAACTCTGGCTGTTAATTTGTTGATAAGAGAGTTTGCCGAAATCATTTTTTACGCAAAAAACTTGATTGTTTTTTATGGTGGTGTCGTTAATTTTAACAACTAAATTATTATCTTTAAATTGTGCCAATAATTCAAACTTCATAATTTAATTTTTTTGTAACTAAGGTCAGGAATTCCAACTGCGCAATACTCGCAAATTTTAATACTTTTTATTCCATTAGAAATAATATGACGAAACGTTTTTCTCTTAATATTATTCCACCAATTATTATCAAATATATTGCCCAATTTATACTCTGCATTATAATCGTAACAACAGGGCGCAATGTCACCATTAGAATTAATAACTATATGTTCCCAAGGCCAATTGCAAATAGTTTTTTTAAATTTTCCGGATATATTTTTTGCATTTTTATCTGAATATCTGGTATATTTTTTATTCAAAGGTAGTAATTCAATATTTATTTTACTGCTACCGCCATCCATATGAGCATTAAAAGTTTTATAGCGAATTTCGTCGACACCAATTTTTTTAAACATTTTATAGAAGGCGTCAATTTCATGTTCATTGTGCCTCATCACAATAAACTGAACTCTAACTAAAGGTTTAGTTGATTTAAGTTCTTTTCTTAAATCTAAAAAATTAATGATATTGCCAACCAGTGCGTCAAAATTTCCGCCAATACGATATTGGTCATAAGATTCTTTGCTAGCACCATCAATTGATATACTAAGACAATCAAGTCCAGAATTAATTATTTTTCTAGATGTTTTTTTTGTTAGTAATATGCCGTTGGTATGGATTTTTACTTTCTTAATACATTTTTTCTTGGCATAATTAATCATTTTATCAATATCCTTGTGTAGTAATGGTTCACCATAATTAAATAGAGAAAGGTCATCAACTGTAGCGTAGATTTTATCTATTATTTTTTTATAATCTCTAATGTTTAATTTGGCAAAATTCTTAGCTTTATCTGAACCAATAGGACAAGATGGGCATCTTAAGTTACAACTTCTAATTGGCTCTATCATAGCCTTGATCGGCATATTGCTTGAAGATAATAATTTAACATTTTTAAACAATATCAAATTTCTTAAAAATTTAGGCAATCTAATATCTGCATTCATATCAACATAAATATTGTTTTTAGCCAAAAACTTATCTTCAAAACCTAAGAATATTAAGTTACCAAAACCATTAAGCTGTTCAATCTTTTTTTGATAATCTTTATTAAAATATGGATCAATCTTAAAAACCAAATAATTAAAATGACCCAAAGCTTTATTTAAAATATCAACATTGTCATATATTAAGTTAAAAATAACGTCTACATCCTTATAACCATTTTGGGCGATTAAAATCCTAGTGCTTTTGTCTTTAACATGATTAACTTGACTTAACTGTCTTAGGAAAACTTTAGTAACCGACTGACTTACAATATGCAAATTATTATCAGATTTAGCTAAAAATTTTTTAATAAATTTCTTAGCTGTAACAATCTCAATTTTAAAACCGTAGTCAAAAATTTTCTTAATTTTTAATAAAATGTTAATTATTTTATCATTACTTTCGTTTTTATAAATATAAATCTTTTTCATATATAAATTAGAGCAAAATAAAAGTTATTTATTTTAAAAAATCGTTTTCTGAGCGCAACGTCTCTAGAATTTTTTTTGTCAGGTCCGACCTGGATATTTTAAATAAAGCCATTTCCGAGAGGCAATTTTCAAGGACTGTCCCTTTTCAACAGATAATTTCGCGTCCTTCCATAGTCCGTCCGAAGCTTTAGCGTAGGAAGACGAAGGAGGATTCGACTTTTTGCCTGCCCCGTAGTGTCCCGCTTTTAGCGGGACTATTACTGGGTTTTTACCCTTTTTATTTCTCAACTTGTCCTGAATCTATTGAAGGATTAATTTCTTGCTCTGAGCCGTGCCGAAAGGTTTGACCTTTTACGAAATCCAACTTCGATAAATAATAATAGAGAACAAGCAGTTAATAGTTGATTTGATATTTTTTAAAAATCCTTGCTAGTTTAAGGGTTAGCTCGCCTGGTTTACCATTGCCTATTATTATGTTATCAACCCTAATCACAGGCACTATATTGCGCGTTGAAGATGTAATAAACGCCTCGTCCATTTCAGCTAATTCATTAAGAGAAAAGTTTGTCTCTCTGACCTCAACGCCTTCTTTGTACGCTAATTCTAAAACCATCCTGCGCGTTATACCAGGCAAAATCTTACCATCTAAGACATGGGTAAGCACAACACCCTTTTTAATAACAAAAAAATTAAAAGTAGTGCCTTCCAACACAATATTCTTTTCGTCAGGCGAAAGAAAAAGAGCTTCATCCGCCCCGTATTTTTTTACTACCGTTTGATGGGCAATCACGGCGCCGATATAATTTAAAAACTTTATCTCCGGCCACTGGCGCTGATAAGGAAAGCTTGCCAACTTTATGCCTTGCTGATACCACGCTTCAGGCGGCAGATTTAAAGGCAAAACCAAAATATACAAAATAGTCTTTCCTGCTGGCATCATCTCGTTTGAAGCTGCTTTACCGCCGCTATACATTATCTCAAGCAGTAATTCCCCGCTTTCTTTGTTATTTTTAGTTATTACCTCTTGAACAATCTCTTTTAATCCATTTTTGTCATGCGGCAATTCCATATGGATGACTTTAGCAGAACTAAACAAACGGTTAATGTGGTCTTCTAAACGAAAAATCTTTCCATTGGGTAAAGTGCGACAGGCAGTAAAAATGCGAAAACCACGAAAAGTGCCTATAAAATCTTTTTTCACAGGCAGAGCTAGTTCATCCGTTGAAATAAATTCTCCATTAGCATACGAAAGCATAAATTTTCCTCAATTAATTTCCTTGCCCGTCCGTAGTCCGTCCGAAGCTTTCTTGACCTTCCGAAGCTTTAGCGAAGGAGGTAGCATAGGAGGACGAAGGAGGATTCGGGTTTTGTTTTGGTCAAAATTTTGCCATTCTGGATTTTCAAGCAAAACTCCGCTTAATAAAGCCATTTTCGAGAGTCAATTTTCTTTTCAAGGACAGTCCCTCTTCGGTAAAACTTTTAACCCCGCTTTTATTATACCACAAAAACAAAAAATCCCACAACTCAAAGCGGGATTATTTTATCTTATCAACTACTTAGGAACTTCAGCTTCTTGGGAACTCAGTTCCCAAAAACTCCATTTAATTTTATTCCTTTCCTTTGTAAGGATTCTCATGAGGATAACAGCAAAAAACATTATCTAAATATTTAATACCACAAAAATATGGGCATATCGAAACATTTTTTACTGCACATTTATGTTCGTTTGTATTCTCTGCGATGTTCCAGGGACATTTATCTTGTTTCCAGTGGATTTTCTCAGGAGCAGCAACTAAATCAATATCCATATTTGCTCCATCAAGTTTTTTGATAATTTTGTTGTTTTCTTCTGCCATAATCGTATTAAATATTGCTTACTTTATAAAAATTTTGCCCGTAGCAATTTCACTTAACTAGGTGATAGGTGATTGTTTATATAAATATCGCCTAATTTTGTACATTATTTGGCGGATTCCGGTTACTTGGGAACTGAGTTCCCAAGTGGCAATTTTCAGGGGTCACAAAATTTATTCCGTTGCCATTCTTATTTTTCCGCATTTTTCTTCTGCCTCTTCCGCGACAGTAAAAATATCATCAATAGACGGTTCGATTGCCTTCAATGTTCCGCCATTTTTTAATTTAACCGAGACTTCCAGACTATGAGTTTGGCCCGTACTTTCAACCTCGCAATTGTAAATCGCTTGTTTGATTGCCAGCCATTCCGGAGTGTCTCCTGGGCAAGGAGCAAATTCACAATTAGGACCGGTTCGGCCGACATAGGAGCCGTCCGAACAGAGTTTTGCGTCCATTGTGCAAGCGACGACTTGCTTATTCTTATTAATCAATCCAAGCGCCAGATAAACGATTACAAGAAGCAAAACAACGCCGAATATAACGAATAGAATTTTTTTATTTTTCGTCCGGACTCTTTCAATATAAATTTTCCGCCACCAGAAGCGTCCCAGGAAGAATCCGCCAACCGCACCAAGCACAAAAAGCGGGCTTCGGAGCACCCACGGAAGAGCGCAGCCGCCGGAAAGAAATACAATCCGACCCTGGCTTTCAGCCCAGTGTAAATAACCGATTTCAATAAGCGCGTGGGCAATAAAACTCAGAATGATGCCTAAAATTGTCGCGGCAGATAAATAGACTGCTCTTTTTAGCCGGCTTGGATTTTTCGGCTCGTTAAAAAACATAGTTTTTTTATTTTTTACCCCGTACCGTGCCGAAGGCTCTGGTTCGGGGCTCAATTAGTTTCTTTGTCCTTCCGTAGTTTTAACGAAGGAGGGCTTAAATTTTGATTATTCCTCCAAAATTAAATCGTTCGGGTCATACTTAGGATAGGTTACAACCAAGACCTCTAAAGGTTTATTCTCTAATTTCT
>CAZCKV010000066.1:0-4609 GCA_964499385.1 uncultured Gammaproteobacteria bacterium
GAGAATCGAACTCCTGTTACCAGGATGAAAACCTGGTGTCCTAACCACTAGACGACGGGGCCGAACTTTAAAAAACTATAAACTTTTAATTATTAACGAATCATAACAAAAATAACGGAATTTGTCAAAGAAATAATTTATGCTAAAATAATAGCATGAAAAACAAAAAGACCCTTTATATTCTAGGCATAGAAACCTCCTGTGACGAAACAGCCGCGGCTGTTTTGGAATACAAATCCCTTAAAAAGGGAAATTGTTTCAAAATTATCTCCAATGTCGTTTCTTCGCAAATAAAAATCCACCGAAAATACGGCGGGATTATTCCGGAAATCGCTGCCCGGGCCCATTTAGAAAATATTTTACCGGTTATCAAACAAGCGTTGAAACCGGTAAATAATTTTAAAAGCATTGATTTAATCGCGGTCACTTATGGACCGGGGCTGGTGACTTCTCTTTTGGTCGGCGTGGAAACGGCCAAAACCTTGTCTTATACTTGGCAAAAGCCATTGATTAACATTAACCACTTGGAAGGACACTTGGCGGCAAACTTTGTTGAAAACTCTCCTCAAGGGGGCTTTCCCGCCGTCAGTTTAATCGTTTCCGGAGGACACACTGAACTCGGTTTAATGAGAAAACCCGGCCAGTATCAGAAAATCGGCCAAACCAGGGACGACGCCGCCGGAGAGTGTCTTGATAAGATTGCCAAACTGTTGAAACTTGGTTATCCCGGCGGGCCGGAAATCGCCAGGCAAGCCGAACAATTTCGCCTTAAACCAAAAGAAATAAAGTTTAAATTTCCAAGGCCGATGATTAATTCCAACGATTTTGATTTCAGCTTTTCCGGACTAAAAACAGCCGTACTTTACTTTGTTAAAAAAAATAGAAATAAACTAAAAAACAAAAAATTTATCAAATCCGTCTGCGCCGAATCCCAACAAGCCGTCATTGACGTTTTGATTTCCAAAACCATCAAGGCAAGTAAAAAATACAAAGCCAAATCAGTTTTCCTCAGCGGAGGCGTAGCCGCCAACAAAGAATTAAGAAAACAATTGGAGTTTAAAGTTTGCAGTCTGCCTTTTAAAACAAATTTCCTGGTTCCACCAAGAAATTTATGCACTGACAACGCGGCAATGATTGCCCTTGCCGCCGCCCTCAAATTTAAGAACCTGACATCCGGCCAAAAGAAAAAACTAAAAGACAATTGGCAGAAAATTAAAGTAGGTCCGAATTTAAGTATCTAATTTTAAATCAAAATTCAATTCGCTCCGCCAGTTAGCGGATGGCGGACAAAAATAGCCCCCACCTAATCTTTGGTTTATGAGGATAATTTTATCTCTGGATTGATTTGGTGATTACAAAGCATAGATTAGGTGGAGGGCGACTTTTTATTTAAGATACTATCAGGGTCATATTATTTTACCTTCAGCGAAAGCATTTTTATTATTTGTCGAAGCGCTCCAAAAATGGAAACGACTTTTAAAATCTGACTGTTCATTATTAATTCACCTTTGAGACCCGCCCATAAACCCACCTTCTTATACTTCCACGGACTAATTACGTTTTCCCAAAACACTACTTTAATTCTGTATCGATTTTTAATTATGAGATTATTCAGATAAACTTCCAGGCCAAAACCGGGCAGTTTTCTAATATCATCCAAATGTCCGGCTAACAATTTTTTATACAAAACCCGCTGGCCGGAAATGAAATTCAATCCTATTTTTCTGTAGTGCCATGGAGCGTTTTTTATCAAACTGATTGCCATATCCGCCCGACTTGAAAATATCGGCTCAATGAGTCGGGAAATATTTTCCGGCGTCAAACCGATTAAATCCGCGTCCAAAAAGAAAAGGGTTTCCTCATGAGACGCCTCAACGCCGTCAACCACTGATTGACTTTTTCCTTCATTTTTCGTGTGTACTATGAGTTTCACTCCGCCGAACCGCCCCACAACATCTTTTGTTTGGTCGCTTGATCCGTCGTCAATAACAATTAGCTCGCTCACATAAGGATGGTTATACACCGCGCTCAAGACTCCTTGAATGCGATCTCCTTCGTTATATGCCGGTATAATGCACGAAACTTTTTGCATACGCGCGATTAAATTTAAACTCATCTTTATATTTTATATATTCTTTAAGGGATTGCAGAGTTTTTAAGATAAATTTGGCTTACTTTCATGGGGTCAGATCTCTTTTTAGAGAGATCTATTTTTTGTATTTATAATTATAAGTTTTGTATGCGACAGTCAGCTCCTCACCTTTCTTTATTTTTCTTAAAGTTATAAAAATAGAACCGCTATCAATTGTTTTTAAGTTTGAAGACTCTGAATTATTAACAAAAAAGGACATATCCATATCATGAAGAAAAGTGTCTCACGAAGAGGGCTCACTTCTTTAAAAGGTTAACAAAAAAAATATTCTTTTTAGTTTTTTTGCAAAAATTGACATAACGTATGCGCTTATCTGAAGTTCTTCTCCAATTTTAAAATTATTAATTAAGCGAAGAATTTGGGTAAAATCCTGCAAGGATTTTCCAGATAAGCGCTGTTATCTGTCCCGAGCGTAAGCGAGAGTGCAATGTGCCGACAGAACGAAGTGAGAGAGATTTACCCGAGGTCCGTTTATTCAACCGTGTACTTTAGAATTAAATAATTTTCTTTTTTGATTAAGTCAATTAACTTAACTTTTTTAGCAGTTTCTTGCGTAAATCCCTCGCCGTCACAAAAAGTTGGAGAATTTTTTCCTCCTATGATTAAATTTCCAATCTTAAGATTGATTTCATCAACTAAATTTTCCTTGAATAGGGAAAAAATTATTTCTCCGCCTCCCTCAACCATTAGTGATTTTACGCCAAGTTCGTATAATTTCGATAAAGCTTTTCTTAAATCTACTTTTTGCTTTCCGTAAACATAAATCTCACAATAATTCTTCAGTTCATTGATTTTTGATTTAGGTGATCTTTCAGTTGTAAAAATTATTTTCTTTGTATCTCCTTTTCTAAAAAAATCACCTGTTGGTTTCAAACCGGAAATATCAGAAACAACTGCAACCTTGAAAGGCTCTTTTGTTTTTCCTAATTTTAATCTTTGTTTTCGCCTTTCTTTCGTTTTAACAATAAGACCCGGATCGTCAAAAAACAAAGTCCTTCCGCCAACCATAACAGCATCGGCTTTAATTCTGCCTTCATACATCATCTCCTTATCATCATTGGTTGCAATTTCAGTTTGCTTTCTTTCAGAAGTTGCGAGTTTACCGTCTAAAGACATTCCCGTGCAAAGAAAAACAAAAGGTCTGTTAATTTTTTCTGTCATAATTTAAGAAAATTAACTACTTAGAAGCTAAACTTTCAATTAAGTTTAGTTATTCTAATGTTTTTAGATATTTCAATAAATTCGGGTGTAAAGAAGTAGTAAAATATTTCTGCACGTCTGTCGGTTTTACCCACTTTATCTCGACAAATTTTTCTCCGGCTTTTTCTTTTCCTCTAATAACTTCGCAATAATAATAAATTGAAAGGAATTCTCTTTTTTCCTGATAAGTTTTGGCAAAAACCACTTTCTTAACATTAACATCAAATCCTGTTTTGATTTTAATTTCATGCTTCAAATAAAATTCCAAATCTTCTTTGTAAGCGGGTCTGCCGCCGGGAAATGTCCAGGAAAGTTCCTTGATATAAGGATCATTTTGTCTTTTGCCAATCAGAATTTGTCGAGTTTTAGGATTATACACAATACCTAAAACATTAAGCAAAAATACTCCTCTGTCAAATTGTGTCCAGTCCATATGATTATGTAATTAAGGATAAATTTATTAAATTTTCTTTAGAGGATGGTCTATTGCACAACTTTATTACTCAGCAAAAAATCTTTTACTCGCAAAAACATTTTTTCATGTCCTTGGGAGTTAGGGTGCAAACCGTCTTCTAAATCTGAATTTTCCAATAAATCATGTATTTTGAGAAAAAGCACTTCGGCGTCTTGGCACACCTCTTTAATTTTGGCGTCATATTTTTTTACATTTTCATCGGTATAAAATTTTGTCGGCTTCCATGGGCATGGCGCCGTTTTACTGTCATCAACTTTCGTAAGCCCTAGGCAAACAACTTTATCAGTGTACTTTTTCGCTTTTTCAAGCAAGACATTGATATTATTTTGAAACTTATCAAGAGGAGTTCGCGGATTATCTTTGGAGTTAATGTATAGCGAATCATTAATGCCAATTGCGAAAACTATAACTTGGGGTTCGCGCGCGGCGCATTCGACATCAAATCTTTTTAATAATCCGTCAGTAGTGTCTCCTGAAATACCGCAATTATAAAGCTCTACTTCGTAATTATTAGTTTCAAAATAGCTTCTTAAACGGGTACTCCAACCTCCTTTTTCAGGATCCCAAGCGCCCCAGGTAATACTGTCGCCAAACAGGCAGATGATTTGTTCCATAGAAATAAAAAATGTTTTCTTGTTAATTACTGCGGCTTCTCCGCTCTCACCCTCCAAAATCTTGTATATTATCCGAACCTGTTGTAATATATTAAACACTAACCCCCTTCTTTCATAAGAATACCAAAAAAAATGAATAAAAACAATAAAGTAAAAAAAACCACTCTT
>CAZCKV010000067.1:0-4523 GCA_964499385.1 uncultured Gammaproteobacteria bacterium
AAAATAAAATAAAAAACCAAAACCAAGGCCACAATAATGACGCTGAACAGAATAATTGTCAAAATTTTTTTTGTTTTGGAATTCATAAATTAAATTTAAAAAATCATCCTATTCAATCGGCACTGACGTATGATAATGTTTATTATTTGCGTATCTCTTTGTGCATTCGTTTAAAAACGACCCGCCGCATGTCTTAACTAGGTCTTTAAATTTATCTTTAGGAAGTTGTTCTTCTCCATACATACATCTAAAATCAGCCGCATAAGATCCGTAAACGCTTGTGCCACCGCCATAATGAAGAGACCCTTGCTCATGAGCACAAATGTTTGCATCATACGATTCACGGCATTTTTGCAATCCATCGTCATCGCTTATTGAAGTAATCACGAAATCCCATTTTTCTTTTTCTAAGCCAACCTCTTTTCTGTTTACTGGACTATTCATACAAATTAAAAACTTGGTTAAAGCCGGCGAAGCGTCCTGACATTGAGCCGGCTTTATGCCGTCTGTCGGAATTGCTCCTATTCCTGTAATTTCTCCGCAATTTCCTCCGCAAGGCAGACCGCCTTCCCACGCTGAAGTGCAAGCTTGGTCCACACATTTTCCTTCCCACCACTCGCAAGCAATTCTGCTACCTTTCTCATCATACTCACATTCTTCTTTTGTCTTTTTCTCCGGGCACCATAGACCTGTGCTTCGTATACATTGCGCGTTTTTATAAGAGCTTTCCACCCACGGTTTTCCCAACAACCCTGACTTACCTATCCTGTCCATTGTCATCGGGGCTTGTTCCGAATATATATTATCTTCTATGACACAAATTTCGCCGCTTTCATCACAATAACTGCCAATATAATTCCCCGCCTGTGACCATACTACAAGTCCACACAAATAATGATAAGTCTCATAATCCCATATGTCTTTCGTTATCGTCGCCTCAAGGCCTTCTGTATGCTTAGTCCAGATATTAACATTATTTACACAATATCCCTGCATTTCGGTTGTACTTTTACGGATGCAGATTTGTCCTTCTTCACAATTTCCGCAATTTCTAAAAGCAGAAATCTCTTCTATCGGAGTCAGATCTAAACTCCTAAATCTCACCAAAGAAGGATTAATAAAATTCAATAGAGCATAAGAACCGATGGCAATCAACAAGCCGATTAAAGAAGACGTTATCTGGTCCTTGGCTTGGCTTATAAGCGGGGCGCTGCCTCCGGCCGTCATCCAACGAAAACCGGCAATCATAATCATAACAATTGCCAAGACAACAATGGCGCGCAACGCCCAATCATAGATATTGATTAAATACTCAGCAAGAGTCGCACTGGTTATTGGCATTGCCTCTCCTGCTTTGATTTCATCGCCAATCCCGACTTGAGGAGTAAAAGAAATATTTTGAGCTAAAACAGGCTGACCAAAAAAGAAAGTCAGAATAAATAGAAAAAGAAAGAAGAATAATAACTGTTTTTTGTTTATCATAAACTAACTACTAAACATCTTGCTGATTATTTCCCAACCGGGCAATAATTTGATTAATTCCGCGGGATTAATAAGATAATAAATAAAAACGACAATAATAAGCAATAAACAAATAAGTATTAAATTTAAAACAACCAAAGCGACGATTCCCAAAAATTTCCCCAATCCCATGGGCAATATTTTTGTACAAATCCCGAAAGGAGCCAATTTTTTGGACATCCCCGGAAAAATAATGTCTAAAATCCCGGATGAAAGAGCGGCATATATGTTGAGACCTATAACGGTGAAAAAGAACCAAGGCGTTAAAACATTCGCCCAAAGAACATTTAAAATAAATTCTGCGGCCTGATGGCTGATTTCCGTCGATCCTCCAGCTTGGTCAACAGCGGACATTGCTTGCTTAATCGCCTTAATTTTTCCGCCCCCGGCCGACCTGCCTTTATTAAGAAGCTCTTTTGATTGTTCCAAGCGTTCTTTGGCTTTCTCTTGTCTTTGTCTTTGTTCTTCCTGTTCCGAGCCGACGTTTTTAGCATCCCTGTTTTCAAAGGCGCTCCTGTTAATCAAAGATTCCTGATTTAAAGGGCTTTGAATTTTTAATGGTTTTTTATCGTCTTTATCTGCGGCTTGGCGTTGTTCTTGATAAAGCTTTCTTTTCTGCTCTCGTTCTTGTTCCATTGTTCTATTGCCCAATTGCTCCATATTATTTGATCTCTATCTTATCTACTCTCCATTCCTCTCCTTGCTTAAGCAAGGTTAATTCTGCTGTTTTTAACAAAACATTTGTCTGACCGGATTTTATTTCTTTTTCCTGGACTTGAGCGGAAAAAACGATGTTTTTTTCCTGGTCAAATTCCGTTAAATCAATGTTCGTCACCTTGGTTGTCAGAGAATAAAATTCTTTTTGATTTTGTTGTTCCAATCTAATTTTTTTTGTAATTTCATTAAATAAATTCTGCGTCATCTGATTTTTTAAAGCCCGCCAGTTATTATAATTACCGTCCGAAGAATATGTCCCGTAACGCTCAATAAAAAAACGGGCCTGAAGAGCCAACTTTGCTTTTAAGGCAACTGCCGGGTCTGTCAAGATTTGTTCTTTTTTTATCTGTTCTTCTTCTGAAGAAATCAATTTATTGCTGTCTTTTTGACTGTTAATCGGCTCTATGTTTTTATTTGTAATATTTTTTTGAACCAATAAGAAAACAACGACGGCGATTAAAATAATGATGACTGCGATGATAATGATTTTTTTCATAAACTCAAATAAATTATATTATTCTCCTTCTTTTTCCAAACTTTGGGCAAACTGTCTTTTTGACTCCTCTATTTCCAACATCTGTTTCGGGTCCGAGGTAATCAGCTGGTCTTCGGAATAAGAAGCAACGACTTTAATGGCGGCGTGCTTGGCGCCGGCGAAAAATATTCCCTCGCCCACGCCGCACTCCAAAAGCAGATATTTTTCCCCTTCGGTCAAGATGAACGTTTTGGCGACTAAATCAATCGCCGCCGGCGATTGTTTTAAAAGCAATTGTAAGGCGGAATTAGTGACAATGGCCCGGCCATAAGGAGAAATCAAAAAATCTTGAACGTCCTGGCTGATTGTGGTCACTCCCAAATAATATTTCCGGCAACGTTTAACCAAGGCAAAAATAAATTTTGCCGAATCTTCGTGTTGCATCAGCCACCAAGCTTCATCAATGAGCAGAATCCTCTTTTTCAACTCGGAACGCACCACGTTCCAAATATAATTAACAATGGTATAAATCGCCATCGGCCGCAATTCATCCTCAAGGTCCCGGACGGAAAAAACAACCAATTGATTGTCCATTTTAACATTGGTGGGATGATTTAAAAATCCGGAAAAAGTTCCTTCCGTATATTTTCTTAATCTTTCAACCAAATCATTTCCCCCTTCCATTCCTCCCAAAACTTCCTGGAGGTCGCTCATCGTGGGAACTTCAACTCTCGTTAAATCACAGCCGGGAACGATGTCTTTCTTGGCATACGTTTCCAATAAAGCCCGGTCTATCAAAGAATCTTCTTGAGGAGTAAAACCCTTTGTTCCGCCTTCAAAATTGCGCCCGATCATAATTCTCAACAACCCTTTAATGGCAATCACTCCCGCCCTAATCACGTCTGTGGTTTTGACGTCTTTAGAAGTCATTCTGGGCAAATCAAAAGGATTAATCTTGCTTTCCGAAGCCAAAGAAATGTTAATATAAGTTCCGCCGACCGCATCGGAAAGGTATTTGTACTCTTTTTCCGGATCAATGACTATAACGTCCGTTCCCAACATTAAAGAACGCAAAACCTCCAACTTGCAAAAATAAGATTTGCCCGAACCCGAGGTGGCGAACACGACAAAATTGGCATTGGGCATAGAAAAGCGGTCAAAAAGAATCAAACTGTTATTATGGCGATTTATGCCGTAAAGTACGCCGTTATCCGACGTTAAATCAGAAGAAATAAAAGGAAAACTGGAAGCGCAAGGCGAGGAATTCATATTAACGGGAATCATTAATTCATCTTGCGCCAAAGGAAGCGTCGTGTTAAATCCCTGCTCTGATTGATAAAAAGCGCGGCGGGTTTTAACTAATTTAGAGGCGAATAAAGTCTCTATTTTTTCAGTTAACAGATCTAATTCTTTCTCGTTCTTGGCGTAAATAGTGACATATAAAGCAAATTGGAAAAATCGCTCAACTCCGGTGGTTAAATCGTCTCTTAATCTCTCAATGTCTTGAAGAGCTGTTTCTCTAAGAGGGTCGCGCGGCATTCCTTTTTCTTTGTTGGTAGATATTTCCGATTCAAGGTTTCCCACTTGTTTTTGCAATTGTTTAAGCACTATTTTTGTCTGTACCGGATAGAAAAACATGCTCAGATCTAAATAAGAATTAAAATTGATTATTGGAACGAACCAGCCGACAAAAATATAGCGGGGAAAAGTGCTGACGAAAATCGTTCGTAAAAACCGATCTCCCAACTGAAGATATTTGGGACTAACCGACAAAGAAGAAGGGGCGATTAAATCTATGACACGGGACACT
>CAZCKV010000068.1:0-4483 GCA_964499385.1 uncultured Gammaproteobacteria bacterium
ATTAAGTGTTATATTAAAATAAACATATCAATAATATAACTTATTTTTCCTCTTCTTTAACCGCTTTTAAGATGTCCTTTTTCAATTCCTGCGCCACTTTTTTGTTGTCTTTCAGGGATTTTTTGGCATTTTCCCAGCCAACGCCCAGCTTATACTCGCCGTAGCTCAAGGTGTTGCCTGATTTCTTGACTAAACCGTACTTGGCTCCTGTGTTTAACAAGTCCCCGGCCCAGGAAATGCCTTCGTCATACATAATCTCAAATTCACAGACTTTAAACGGCGGAGACACCTTACTCTTAACAATTTTGGCCTTGACTTTATTGCCGACAATTTCTTCTCCTTTCTTAATCTGGGCCAAACGCCTGACTTCAATCCTGACCGAGGAATAAAACTTCAAAGCCAGTCCTCCGGTGGTCGTTTCCGGATTACCGAACATAATCCCTATTTTCATTCTTATTTGGTTTATGAAAATAACCGCGGTCTTGGTCTTGCTGACAATGCTGGTCAATTTTCTTAGAGCCTGACTCATTAAACGCGCCTGTAGCCCCATATGTTGATCGCCCATCTCCCCTTCTATTTCTTTCCTGGGAGTCAACGCCGCTACTGAATCAATAACAATTATATCTACGCCATTAGAGCGAACTAATGTCTCAACAATTTCTAAAGCTTCTTCGCCGCAAGATGGCTGAGAAATTAAAAGGTCATTAATGTTTACTCCTATTTTCTTGGCATATTCCGGATCCAGAGCGTGTTCAGCGTCAACAAAAGCCGCTATTCCCCCTCTTTTCTGGGCCTCGGCGATTATATGAAGAGCTAAGGTAGATTTTCCAGTCATCTCGTTCCCGAAAATCTCAATAACCCGTCCGCGGGGAATGCCGCCGACGCCCAAAGCTAAATCCAAAGAAAGACAGCCTGTGGGAATCACTTCCACTTCCATCTTCTTGGCTTCCCCCAACTTCATAATGACCCCTTCTCCAAAACGAGCTTTTAGTTGCTCAACAGCCGCTTCTGTCGCTTTTTGACGGGGACTTTGTTCTTCTTGCTGTTTAATCATATGAATAGATTTTAAAAATTATTCTAATTATTCTGTTAAATTTTGTTCTTCAAACACCACTTGAAGATAAACAACGCCTTTTTTAGAATACCTCTTTTTAGCGAAAATTTCAATAGTATTCAGACCGGGCAAGAGGTTTATTTTTTGTTGGAAAACGCCCTTTTCTATTTCTTCCACCGGCTGATTATTGACAAAAACACTTGCCCGTGAATCCGTTTTTCCCTGAATTACCAATAACCCCTCGTTTACGACTGTGTCCTGAGAAGGATATAAAAGTTTAATTTCCGGGGCAAACAAGACCCTTTTCGCATTCCATCCCAGATAAAACAAAATTAACAGAACAACAGCCGCGATTAAAAATATTTTGGAATTAATAATTTCTGGCTTGGATTCATTTTTGAGTCTTTCTTTCGGAAAATCATTTTCCTGGCGATGATATTTTTGATTCCATTGTTTAATTATTTCTTCCGCGTCCTGTTTTAAAAATTCGGCGTATCTTTTTAAAAAACCCCGGACATAGGTTGAACCGGGTATTTTGTAAAAATCATCCGCTTCCAACGACTCAAGGTACTTTATATCTATCCCCGTTCTTTTAGAAACTTCCCCCAATTTCAAATCCTGTGAAAGACGAGCTTGTTTTAAAAGCCCGCCCAAAGTTTCTGTTTTAATTTCCCTTTTAGTAAAAGACATAACACTTTTCTCACGCTTCCGGATTATCGCGTTCTGACGAATCCTTGTACACTTCTCTTGGTTTGGCTCCGTCAGCCGGGCCGATTGTCCCTTCTTCTTCCAATAAGTCCAGGAGTCGCGCTGCCCGGGCGTAACCGATCCACAAGCGGCGCTGTAAAAGAGACGCGGAAGCTTTGCCGGCTTGAACAACCGTTTCTCTAGCTTGAGGCAGCAATTCGTCTTCCTTCAAGTCGCCGCGATTTAAATTCAGTTCTGTTTGCCGGCTTTCAGTGATATCTTCCTGGAAGTCCGGTTCGGCAATGTTTCTTAAATGTTCCACAATCCCTTTTACTTCTTCATCAGACACATAAGCGCCCTGAATTCTTTTCGGCTTGGACAATTCTGAGGAAACAAAAAGCATATCTCCCCGTCCCAATAACTTTTCCGCTCCGGAAAAATCCAAAATTGTTCTGGAATCGATTAAAGAAGCTACGGAAAAAGCCACCCGGGCCGTGATATTAGCTTTAATCAAACCGGTAATGATGTCAACTGAAGGACGTTGAGTAGCCATAACCAGGTGAATGCCTGTGGCTCGGGCCATTTGCGCCAGGCGAACTATACAGGCCTCCACTTCCTGGGCGGCCACGACCATCAAGTCTGCCAATTCGTCAATGATGACGACGATAAAAGGCAATTTATTGCCGGGGTTGGCTTGGTTATAAGAATTGATGTCTCTTTTCTTTGCCTCGGCCATCACGTCAAAACGGCGATCCATTTCATTGACCGCCCACTTCAAAGCGTTAATGGTTTTTTGGACATTGGTAATGACCGGCGTTAATAAATGCGGCAAATCATTGTAAAGGGTTAATTCCACTCTTTTTGGGTCAATTAAAATAAATCTTAAGTCATCGGGCGAATTTTGATAAATCAAACTGATAATTACCGTATTAAGAAAAATTGTTTTTCCGCTGCCGGTTGCCCCGGCAACCATCAAATGGGGCATTTTCCCTATATCCGCCAGCCAGATATTTCCGGCCACGTCCCTGCCCAAGGCAATTGTTAAACTTGATTTCCTCTTTTTAAAAATTTCATCGGACAAAATCTGCCTTAACCTGATAACCGCCACTTTTTGATTCGGAACCTCTATTCCCACCAAAGATTGCCCCGGAATCGGCGCTTCAATACGAATGGGATGAGCGGCTAAAGCCAAAGCTAAGTCATTGTGCAAACTGGTAATTTGAGACAATTTTATTCCGTTAGCCGGCTTAAGGGTATATTGAGTTACTGTCGGTCCGATTTTTATTTCTCCCATTTCCACGGGAATATTAAAATTCTCCAGCGTTTTCTGGATAATCAATCTATTTTCTTTGACATCTCCGGCATTAGGCTTGGTTGAATCGCTTCCCAGCAAGCTCAGGGGCAAATCAATGTTCTTGTTGATTTTTACGTAGGAAATGTCTATTCCTTCCTTATTCTTGGAAAAGATACTTCTTTTTTTGGTTTTAACCGGCACTTCTTCCCCTTTCATTTCCTCCTCAACAATCGGCTTTTCCAATAATTCTTCCGAAGAAAACGGTTTTAAAAGCAATCCTTCTTTTCTTTTAAAAATGGACTTGATCCTGTTAAAAATGTTCCTGAACAAACTTTGTCGGGTCAAAATACCCGTCGTTTTTTCCTTGCTCTTTTCTTCCTCTTCTTTTTTCTTTTTCAAACTGACAAAACCGGTAAAAATAACAATCAAATCAATTGTCAAAAATCCGAATAAAATCACCCAGCCGGCCCAAAAACCGAAGGTCTTGACAAGGAGATAACTGACGCCGTAACCAACATATCCCCCTCCCTGATGCCCGGCTAAAGCGGTTTTGTCATCAATAAAATATAAATGAAAAATGGAAGCCAGAATCAAAACCAAAAAAAAGAGACCTAGGCATCGAGCCGCAAAAGAAGGGTGTCTTTTTTCAGAAACCCCGTTCATTTCCCTGATTTTCTTATAATTCCAGGTTAAAAATATCGCCATCAGCAAGACAAACGGAACAAACCAACTGGCCCAGCCAAAAAGAGCCTTTATGATTAAAACCAGAAATTCGCCCGCGGTTCCGGCCAGGTTAACCAATCCCAGAAATAAAATAATCGCCAAAATGAACAAAATTATGACGATAATCAAACGCTGAGTTTGGATGTCTAAAGAAAATCCAGACTTCTTTTTCTTTTGATTTTTTTTAGACATGTCTGACAAAATCATCTTTTCTTTTCCTTAATTATTCCCGTTCCCACTGGAATTAATCTACCAACAATTACGTTTTCTTTCAAGCCCTTTAGGTAATCCGGCCGGCCGCTGATTGCCGCCTTAACCAGAACCCGGGAAGTCTCTTGAAACGAAGCGGCTGAAAGCCAACTGTCAGTGCTAAGAGCGACGCGGGTAATCCCTGTCAATTGTTCCTGGGCTTCAGCCGGCTTTTTTCCACCTGCTTTCACTTTTTTGTTGCATTCCCACAAATAGGATTTTGGCACTAATTCGCCGGGAAGAAGCTCCGTATCGCCGCCGTCCTTTATCAGACAACGGGAGAACATCTGACGAATAACAATTTCCACGTGCTTATCATTTAATTTTTGCCCTTGAGAAGAATAAATGTATTGAATCTCTTTTAAAATATATCTCTCTGTCTCTTCCCTGCCCCTTAATTCGTAAAGTTCGCGAAGTTCCAAACTTCCGTCGGTCAGTTGTTGTCCGACCGTAACTTTGCTTCTATCTTTAATCCA
>CAZCKV010000069.1:0-4286 GCA_964499385.1 uncultured Gammaproteobacteria bacterium
TAGTTTTTTATCCAGCAATTTGGCCGTTTCTTTGCCGGCCAGCATGAATCTCTGGAAAACGTCGTCAGGCATTTCAAAAGCGTAGGAATTGTAATGTTTTTTCGGCATTACCAGGGTCATTCCTCTGGTGTTGGGAAAAGCGTCCAAAATGGCCAGGAATTCGTCGTTTTCCCAGATTTTGGCCGAGGGGATTTTCCCTTTGATAATTTTGCAAAAAATACAGTCTGGCATTAGATTTAAAATTAAATAATTAGATAGTATGCTAAAATGATAGCATAAAAAAATGTTTTTGTCTTGTTTTTCCCGGCGTTTAAGGTTCTTAATATGGGAATAAAAAATTCCCTTTGTTTTGAGGGAATCTTTTTAATTTTTAACTATTTTATCAGCTTTTCATATCCGTTTCTCAGCATCCATGCTGCCACTATTATTAAAATTTCCAAAATGGCGGCGATAAAACATACAATCGCATCTACTTTAGAAAGTTCTGAAGACGATAACAAAACAAGAATAATCAATAAGCCGAAAAACACAATAGTGCTGATAATGAAAGTGATCTTTAAGATTTTTTTTATTTTCATTATTCGTTCCCTCCTTAAATTTAATAAATTGTAATGAATATTTTATTATTTTTTTATATCTGACAATATTATGGCAAAAATTTGCCTTTTTGTCAAGGTTGTGATAGTATATATAAATAAATATGAAAATTGCGCACCTTGTTTCAACTTTTCCTCCTTATCAAGGGGGTATGGGCAATGTTTGTCTGGCTCAGGTTAAAGAGCTGGTTAAATTGGGTCATCAAGTAAGTGTTTTTGTTCCGGGAAATCCGGAAGAGAACAGGGGAAAAGACGGTTTTTTAGTAAAGTATGTCAAACCTTGGTTTGGTTGCGGCAACGCGGCTTTTGTCCCCGGGATTGTTAGGGAATTAAAGGGTTTTGACCTGATTCATTTACACTGGCCCTTTTTGGGCGGAGCCGAAATTTTTCTTTTCTGGCACTTGTTTAAGAAAAAGCCGTTGGTCGTCCAATACCACATGGATCTGATCGCTCCGGGAATCAGGGGTTTGATTTTCAAATTGAACTCTTTTTTGTTCAATCCTTTTTTTATTAAAAGAGCAGACAGGGTATTAGTTTCTTCTTTGGATTATTTAAAGAGTTCAAATATCAAGAGATATTGGTTAAAAAACAAAGGCAAGTTTGTCGTCAGTCCTTTCGGCGTTTGTCAACAAAGGTTTCATCCCCAGGAGAAAAACCGTGGATTGTTGAGCCGGTACGGATTAGATGAAAATCACCAAGTCGTCTTGTCAGTCGGCGGCCTGGATAAAGCCCATTATTTCAAAGGAGCGGGGTTGTTGATTCGGGCGATGGCCGGATTAAAAAACGAAATGCCCGATTTGAGGTTAGTTCTGGCCGGAGAAGGGGATTTGAGGCTGGAGTATGAGAAATTATCCGAAGATTTAAAAGTAAAAGGGAACGTCGTTTTTGTCGGCAAAGTGGAAGACGAAAGATTGCCGGATTATTACAACCTGAGCGACGTCTTTGTTTTCCCTTCAATTACCCGTTCAGAAGCTTTCGGCTTGGTTTCTTTGGAAGCCATGGCTTGCGCTAAACCCGTCATCGTTTCTGACCTGCCCGGGCCGAGGACTTTGGTTGAAGGCAATGGCTTGGTCGTTAAGGTTAATGATTTGGGCGACTTAGGTGAAAAAATACGTCTTATTTTCAACAATAAAACGCGGTTAAAAGAATTCGGGGAAAAAAGCCTGAAGCTGGTTAAAGAAAAATACAATTGGCCGGCGATTGTAAAAGAAATTGAAAAAATCTATGTTCAAGCGGCTGGTTTGTAAAATCAAGGAGAATAAATATTTTGTTTTTACCCTTGTCAGCGTTTTGGCAATCGTTTTTTGGTATTTGAATTTTAGGTCCTGGTCCCAAAACCTGATTTATCTTCTTTGTTTTGTCGTTTATTTTTCCCTCAATTCCGTTTGGCTGGGAAAGATTCTTAACCGCTGGGGCTTTGAAAAGGAACTCCAGTTCATTTTCGGTTTTTTTTGCCTGTTGTATTTAATCGCTTTCGGCCTGGCCGTTCCCGTTGTCGCTTACAAAGTAACACCGGTTTGTCTGTTGGTTTGGCTTATTTTTTTGACCCTGGCAATTTCCTTTTGGGCGAGAACCAGGAAACAAGAGCCGGAACCGGCAATGTTGGAAACGGAAATAGAGAAAGGGGAAAAGGATATTAAAGTTTCTAAGACGGTTTATGTCTTCTGGTTTATTTTGTTGTTCGGCTGTTTGTTCCTGTTGTTTTACGCCCGGACCGGAGAATACGTTGATTCTCCCTGGAAAATAATCCACCCTCTTTATCTTTACGCCTGGCTGGGAATCGTTTTTATTCTCGGTTTTTCGGCCTTTTCCAAAATCAAATTAAAGTACTTCTTAGTTATTGTTATTCTCGCTTCTTTTCTCTGCCACGCTTATCTGCTGATTCCTTATCAAACGGGTTTCGGCGGGGATAAATGGCGGCACATCGGCGCTGAAGAATGGCTGGCGCAGGGAAAAGTTTATGAGCCCGCCCTTTTCGGCAAAGACGCGCCTTACAAACAACTTGGACCATTTAAAATACCCGAAGTTTTAATCGTGGGAAACAAGACCTCCTATGCCAATATGTGGGGGCTGACCATTGCCTTGTCCTGGTTGACCGGGATTAAAATTTTTTACCTGGATTTGATTCTGGGTTTCCTGCTTTTTTCCGTTTTTCTACCGTTCCTGCTTTTGAAGCTCGGTTTGTTTTTTTCCAAAAAAAAGGAATTTTTATTCCTGCTTCTTTTGATGCCTTTTTGTTTTTATCCTTTTCAGGCTTACGCCGGCATCACTTTTCCTTTGACTTTTTCTTTTTTGCTATTTCTCTTTAGTTTGATTTTTATCGCCAGGTATCTGACCCGGGAAAATTCTTCAAAAAAATTATTCTGGTTTTTGGTTTTCTTCATACCCCTGTTGTATTTCAATTATCTGGTTTATCTGGTCTTATTCCTGGAGATGTTTGTCCTGGCGATATTAATCAAGCATTTAAAACAAAACAGGAAAATTTTTATACCCCTGATAATTCTTTTCTCCCTGGTTTTGTTGATTTTGATTCCCGGTTTGGAAACCTATAACCAGTATTCATGGCTGAAAAACGAAATCCCCTTAAAGATCCAGGTTATTGAGATGTTGAAGGACTTTCCCTTGAAACTGGCTTCTTCGCAGGCGATTTTTCCCAGAATTTACGGTTTTGAGCAGGACAACTGGCTTTTTGCCATTATTGACAAAGACCTTTCCCGTTCCGTGTTGCTGAAGCTTTTGCCCTGGTATCTTATTCTTACGCCCGTTCTCTGGCTTTTGGCAATTTTCGGTTTCTGGCAATTCAAAAAAGCAAAAAACCCCAACTTGGGTTTACTGTTCTTTTTGATGTTGATAATAGTTTTAACCAACCAAATGTTTTCTTTCTATTTAATGGACGGAAATCATTTGTTGACCAAGCGTCTGGTCGTTTTTACCTCATTCTTGTTTTTTGCGCCTTTGGCCTGGGGGATTTGCGTTTTAAAAGAAAAAGCCGGCCGGGTGTTTTCTCCAAAGGTCGTCATTTTTATCCCGGTTCTGTTTCTGGCTTTGTTGTCAACCGCTGTTTACGCTTCCGGGCCCAAGTTTCAGGTGGTCACCGATGACGAATACCAGGCGGCCAAATACGTCTGGCAGGAATTTTCCGCCCAAGGCGGAAAAGAGCCGGCGGATAAATATTGTGTTCTGGCGAATACCTGGCCTTTGTTGGCCTTGGAAGGAGTTTCCGGCAGGGAGGTTGTCACCGGCGGTTTCCCTTATTACTACGAATACCGCCAGCCGGAAAGGGTTCAGTTGTTTGAAAATATGAATGCAAACCCTTCAATCCGTTATTTGGAAAAATCTTTGGAAATCACCCAGGCGCAAAAATGTTATTTTATGACTGAGGAGCGCTGGGTTTATTTTGACAAGAGGGGAGAAATAATTGAACATCTTGACGGGATTCTGGGACGGCATAAGAATATCGGCAAAGTGATGATCTGGCTTTACCAGCCCAATGAAGTAATGCCAATCTACAAATAATGGGTGAATATTGCGAATCGTGAATAAAAAAATAAAAAAAACAGGCGTGAAAAATATTTTGAAAATCTATCGTTGCCTTTTAATTCTGGGAGCTTTGGCTTTCCTTGTTTGGCTTTTGCACAAGAACATTATTGTCCAGGGTCAATTATTTTTGACTAAGGATTTTTGTTTTCC
>CAZCKV010000070.1:0-4226 GCA_964499385.1 uncultured Gammaproteobacteria bacterium
GCAAGTAAATAATTCCCGTTCGGTCTCCAATGTTGCCACTAATAGGTGGCAATATTTAACTTTACTGACAAAAATGATCTCTGGCGAGAGGATAAAGATTTGCACTAAGTGTTTGAAGGATTTGAAAAGAAAAATGAATTTGTCCTAATCTAGGTTTTATGCCATCGGGGTGTAGTATAACGGTTCATTATGCAAGGCTGGGGGTCTTGTGACCCGGGTTCGACTCCCGGCACCCCGATATCAATGTTTATTTTTTAAATAATTTATGAATCTTGGAAATATAATTGAGAAAATAAAAGATTCCGGTTTGCTTGGCCGAAGTGGGTCCGGCTTTCCCACGGGGTTGAAGTGGGAGATGGTTAAAAAAGCTCCGGGGAAAAAGAAATACATCATTTGTAACGCTTCCGAGGGGGAGCCCGGGACTTTTAAAGACGGTTTTATTTTAGAGAATTATCCCCAAGAAGTGATTAAAGGAATTGAAATCGCTTTAAAAACCATTAATAATAGCATGGCCTATATTTATCTCCGGAAGGATTATTATCGGAAATTCAAAAAAAAATTAGAAAAACTGATTGGCAATCTGCCAATTAAATTTTTTAAAAAGACAGGAGGGTATCTCTGCGGAGAAGAAACAACCTTGATTGAATCCATTGAAGGAAAAAGGATTGAACCGCGATCCAAACCGCCTTATCCTTCCCAGAAAGGTCTTTGGGGCTGCCCGACTTTGGTTAATAACGTGGAGACTTTTTATTGCGTGGCTCAGATTGCCAGGGATGAATATAAAGGAAATCGTTTTTATTCCTTAAGCGGAGTAAAAAATCCGGGCGTTTATGAATTATCGGAAAAATTAAGTGTCAAACAGGTTTTAAAAATAACGAATAACTGGCCGCGGTTTAAATTTTTTGTTCAAGCCGGCGGAGGGGCAAGCGGGCGTATTTTATTAGAAAAAGAATTAAACCAGAAAGTCGGCGGAACCGGTTCCGTTATCGTTTATAACCCGAATAAAACAAAGCCGATTTATTTAATGAAAAAATGGGCCGATTTCTTTTTTAAACAAAATTGCGGAAAATGCGTTCCTTGTCGAGAAGGGGTTTATCATTTAAATCAAACGTTAAGGAAAAAACCCATAGACCAAAAAACGTTAAACGATTTATTGTTCGCTCTGGAAGAAACCTGTTTTTGTTCCATAGGAAGGTGTGTTGCCACTCCTTTTCGCAGTTTGATAAAGAAAATGAATAAATTATGAAGGAAAAGATACAAATATCAATTAACGGAAAAAAGATTAAAGCTTTTGAAGGTCAGACGGCATTGGAGGCGGCTAAAGAACAAGGGATTGATATTCCCGCTCTTTGTTATCATCCGGATTTGGGCATAAAGGAAAATTGCAGAATTTGTTTGGTTGAAATAAAAGGAAAGAAAGATTTGCAAACGGCTTGTTCAACCAGAGTGAAACCGGGAATGGAGATTATTACCGAGTCGTCCCGGATCAGAAAGGCCAGAAAAATTAATTTGGAATTAATTTTCTCCCAGCACTTTGAAGAGTGTAATGATTGCGTTTGGAATTATCGCTGCCAGCTTTTGGAATTGGCTAAAAAATACGGAATAAAAATTAATCGTTTTTTGGATAGAAAAACGGATTATCCTGTTTATCAAATCGGACCGGCTTTTATTTTTGACAGTTCAAAGTGTATTGATTGTCGCAATTGCGTTGATGTTTGTGAAAAACAAGGCATTGGTTTTTGGGAAATAAAAGACAGAGGGGCGCAGATAAAAATAATTCCCAGTAGGGATAAAAATAAAGACTGCGTTTACTGCGGGCAGTGTATTGTTCATTGTCCGGGAGGAAGTTTTGAAAGTCCGGAGGAATTTGAAAAAATAGAAAAACCGTTTGCCGACAAAAACAAGATTATTGTGGTCCAATTTGCCCCTTCAATCAGGACGAGCATTGGTGAAGAATTTAGTCTGCTTCCGGGAATGCCAATTACGGATAAATTAGTGGCGGGGATAAAGAAATTAGGAGTAAAAAATGTTTTTGATGTCAGCGTAGGCGCTGATTTTACTACTGTTGAGGAAGCGGATGAATTAATTAAAAGGTTAAACGGAAAAGGAAAATTGCCCATGTTTACTTCTTGCTGTCCCGCTTGGGTGAAATTTGTTGAATTTTATTTTCCGGAATTCATTTCCAATTTAACCACGGTTCGTTCTCCTCATATAATCTTGGGAGGGCTGATTAAAACTTTTTGGGCGAAAAAACAGAACATTGACCCTGGGAAAATTGTTGTTGTTTCGGTTATGCCCTGTGTTGCCAAAAAATATGAAATCACCCAGAAAAAATTGGAAATTAACGGCTTGAAACCGGTGGATTACGTTTTAACCACAAGAGAATTAGCTCGTCTTTTTAAAAGAAAAAAAATTGATTTAAAGAAAATTAAACCGACAAAATTAGACAGTTCCTTTGGTTTTCCTTCAGGAGCGGGAGTAATTTATGGAGCCACAGGAGGGGTTATGGAATCGGCTTTGAGAACAGCGGTTAAAAAAATAACCGGCAAGAATTTAAAAAATATAGAATTTAAACAGGTTCGGGGCATGGAGGGAATTAAAAAAACAGAAGTCAGAATTGGTAGTCAAATGCTTAAAATAGCGGTTATCAACGGCTTGGGGCAGGCTAAAAAAGTTTTAGGAGAATTAAAAAGAAATCCGAATCTTTACGACTACGTTGAAATTATGGCTTGTTTCGGCGGTTGCGTCGGCGGCGGGGGCCAGCCAATTCCGGTTGACGCTGAAATCAGGAAAAACCGGGCCAAAGGTTTATATCAGGTTGATAAAACGAACAGCGTGAGATTGGCTCATCAAAATCCAATCGTCAAGGAGATTTATAAGAAGTTTTTAAACGAAAGAAAAAACATCCATTTACTTTGCCACACGCATTATTTTCAAAAGAAGAGGGGGTTGGTTAAAATCTTGCCCCGAGGACGACATTAATTATGAGAATTACTAATCTTACTAATTCTGTCTCGAATCACTAAGAATTTATATATATGAAAAACATTAAAGTCATTGCTTTGGACAAAACAATGATAACCAACCTGGTAAAGGCATTGATTTTAATTGGTTTGTTGACCCTCGCTCCCATGTTCCATAAACAAATGATTACCGGGACGATAGTCAATGCCATTCTTTTTGTCAGCGTTTATTTATTCGGGGTCCAAAATGCCGTATTAATTGGTTTAATTCCCAGCGTCATTGCTTTATCAGTCGGACTTTTACCCCCTGTCATGGCTCCTATGGTTCCTTTCATTATGCTTTCCAACGCTATTTTAATCATTATTTTTAATTATCTAAAGGATAAGAATTATTGGTTAGGAGTAATTTCCGCCAGTATTTTGAAGTTTCTTTTTCTTTTTGCCACTGGTTCAATAGTGGTTAATCTGCTTTTTAAAAAAGAAATCGCTACAAAGGTGGCGAGTATGATGAGTTGGCCGCAATTAGTCACGGCTTTGATCGGAGGAATAATCGCTTATTTCTTCTTAAGAAGTTTGAAGCAAGTCAAATAAATTATTTTAAATTTTATATTTCCTAGCGAGCCCATACGAAAATTTATTTTCGTAATGGGCGAACGACGGAAATTCAAGCGCTACAACAACGCTTATTTTTTAAGCAATTGTTCGATTTTTCTTTTCATTTCTCTTTTTTTAATTGTTTCTCTTTTATCCCATTTCTTTTTTCCTCTGACCAGCCCGATTTGTATTTTGATAATTCTGCGTTCAACATAAACCTTTAAAGGGATTAAAGATAAACCGCGGATTTTAAGTTTACCTATCAAAGAGGTAATTTCTTTTTTATGCAAAAGAAGTCTTCTGTTTTGAGTTGGATTATAGTTTTTTTGCACTTGCGCCGCCGGAGCATAGGGATCAACGTGGATGTTGATTAACCAGGGGATGTCCTGGCGGTCAATATTGACATAGCCGCCTGAAAGATTAATCCTGCCGTTTTTTATTGATTTAACCTCTGGTCCGGATAACACAATCCCCGCTTCAATAGTTTGAAGAATTTCATAATCAAAGTAAGCTTTTTTATGGGTGGCTATAACATTCATAATATCCACATTATAAGAACCTGGCTTCGCCAGAACCTTGAAATTTAATACTTATTGTATATAATAATGTAATTAAATTATAAGAACCTGGCTTCGCCAGAACCTTGAAATTAAGTTTTTATCTTATAAA
>CAZCKV010000071.1:0-4127 GCA_964499385.1 uncultured Gammaproteobacteria bacterium
GCCGACGTTCAACGATTTTTTTTTGCCGTGCATCGGAATTTCAACGACTTTATCAGCCAGGTCTAAAATTTTTTTCGGCAATCCCCTGACTTCGCCGCCCAAAATCAAAGCGCATTTTTTATTCTTTAAAAGAACGTCTTTTTTACGGACGAATCGTGATAAGGAACGCTTTTCCCGAATTGTTCCAAAGCAATCAGCCTACACCCGTCTTTTTTTTAATTTCTTCAACAATCTGACCGTTTGTTTATGATATTCAAAGGAAATGAATTTCTCCGCTCCCAGAGCGACTTTTTCAATTTCAGGATGCGGCGGACAAGGAATAATGCCGCATAAATGGATTTTGTTTACTCCGGCCCCGTCAGCCGTGCGAAAAATAGCGCCAACATCGAATCTTGAGCGAATGTTGTATAAAATCAATTCCATATAAATACAATAATTGATTTTAATGTTTTAAAATATCAGAATCTGAAGTAATACTGCGTTCTAAAAAATATTAATAGCCGTTAATAATCTTAGACCTAATCCACCGCAAATCAAAGCAAAAATTATTTCAAAAAAACTAATGCCCAAGGCTTTCTTCCAACCAAATTCTTTCCACAGAGCGGCAATCGTGGCAATGCAGGGAATGTAAAACATACTGACCAAAGCCAAAGTAAACATCTGGACAGGAGTTAAAACCTGAATAAAATTTGCTGTTCCTATTAAGGTTGCCAACATTACCAAAATTAACTCTTTTCTTAGAATACCAAAAATAAGCAAGATTCCGGTAATAGCCGGCAATCCCAACCATTTTACAGTAATCGGACTTAAAAAATTAGCAATAGGATTAAGCCATCCCGCTAAATGAGCTGCCTCAATTAGTATCCCGGAAATTATTACAAAGGGCCCGGCGATATAAACGAATTCTCTTAATCTAAACAAAGTTTGTAAAATTACAGTACGCAGATGCGGTCTTCTATAATCAGGCATTTCCATAATTAATTCGGTGGCTTCTCCTGGTAAAAATTTTGAAATTAACTTCCCTAAAATAAAAATTATCAGAGCAGCAAAAACATATAATCCAAAAGCCCAACTTACTCCTATAAATTTTCCCACCAATCCCATAATAATTACTGTCACTGCACTACAAGGAACAAGAGTGGTCAAAAATCCGGTAATAAATCTTTCTCTTTGGGTTTCCATAATCCGACAAGAAAGACAAGCCGGAACATTACATCCCAAACCAAGCATCAGAGGAATACAGGCTTTTCCGTGAACACCGAGTTTGTGCATGAAATTATCCATTAAAAAGGCAATTCGAGCCAAATAACCCCAGTCTTCAAGTAAGAATAGAAGTATATAAAAAGGTAAAATATAGGGCAAGACGATCCCGATTAAGGCAAAAACGCTTTCTACCCCGCTCCATACCAAAGAGGATAAAAATGAAAAACCAAAAATATTTTGAAAACCAATCTGCCACCCCGAGAATATTGTTTCCAATAAAGAAGAAAACCAATTGCCGAATCGAAATATGGCCAAAAAAACCGCGCCCAAAATAACAATCATTGCCGGATAACCCCAAATTTTATGACAGGTTAGATTATCCAATCGTTCATTAAAACTAATCTTTTGGCGTTTTGTAATCTTTACCACTTGTTTTGTTATTTTGGAAACCAGATGACACCTCTCATCGGCAATCACTATTGAAGAATCATGACCATGAACCTGCTCTAACTGAAAAATTATCTTCTCTGCTTCTTTTAGAATTTCGGGTTTTTTTCTGCTGACCAATTCTTTAATCTTTTCGTCTTTTTCTAAAAGCTTTATTGCCAGCCATCGTTTGGGATATGTGAAATCAATGCCTTTTAAAAATTGAACTAATTCTTCAATTTTTTCCTCAACCTCTTTTCCGTACCTTAAAAATTTCGGCTTTATTTTTTTCTCAAGCAATTTAATTCCTTCATCTAAAGTTTCTGTTATTCCTTTTCCATGAATCGCGACTACGGGAACAACTGGAATTTCCAAAATTTCTTCTAATTTTTTAAAATCTATCTCTATCCTTTTTTCTTTTAAAGAATTGATAAAATTTAAAGCCAAAACTGTCGGCTTTTCTAACTCTAAAACCTGGAGGGTAAAAATCAAATTTCTTTCAAGATTAGTAACATCCGCTACGTTAACTATAAAATCTGGTTTCTGAGTAACAATATATTCTCTGGAAATTATTTCTTCAATTGAATAAGTGGTTAAAGAATAAATTCCGGGCAAATCCAAAATGTCTATGGTGTATCCTTTATAATGCAAAGTTCCTTCGGCTTTTTCTATTGTTTTTCCCGGCCAATTGCCAATATGCTGGTGAAGACCGGTTAAGTGATTAAAAATTACCGATTTTCCTACATTGGCATTTCCGGCCAAAACTATGTTTAATTTTTTTTCGTCATCCATGTTTCTTAACTAAGACTTTAGAAGCCATTCCTTTCCCTAAAACTAATTTTGAACCCCGAACTTCAATTTCTATCGGGCCCAAAAAAGGGGCTCTTCTTAAAACCGTTATTTTGGTTCCCGGAGTCAATCCTAAATCAGCCAATCTTTTGGTTGCCATTTGACCTCCGATAACAGAAATAATCTCGACAACTTCGCCCTCTTTTAATTCAGTAAGAATAAATTTATTTTCCATAAGTCATATAATTTAAATATATTATATCATAAACAAAGCAGGAATAGAATTCTTTACTATATTATTATCGGCTCATTTAGTCAAGATGGAATCAAACTTTTATTTCCTCTTACAGATAATAAAAAGACACCTTTATCAAGTGTCGCAAGGAGTATTTGCATATTTGTATAAAGGAATTACCAATCGGATTCGGAGACAAATTTGTCTAATATTTTACTATTTTTATCGCTTTTCCCTGTATTAAGGCTTTGGTGATTTTTTTATAAGCCGAGGACAGGATTCTTTGAAAAGTGCTTTGAGAGGTATTCATCTTTTCAGCCGCTTCTTCTTGGTCCAAATCTTTGATGTTTTTCAGTCTCAAAGCTTCTGCTTCTTCAGTGGTTAATTCAATCACTTCCAAACACCTCATTGGCACGCCCTGAGGTTTAAAATAATTTACGTTTGGATTAAATCTTATTCTTCTGCAAAGTCTTGGTCTTGGCATATCAGTCTCTTTTTAAGTTTATATTACAATTTGGACATTTTAACGTTAAACAAGGAATTCCTTTTTGATGAGGCGTTTTATGACCACATCTAGAACAAACGCAATAGCCACTCGGCCCCTTGCCAGCCGCTTCTTGAACTTCTCCTTTAAATTTACCCTGCCTTTGCCAGCCAAAACCACGGCCAAAGTCAGGTTTATAAAATCCGGTTTCTACTTCGTGGCTTGTAATTTGAATTGCGACATATTCAAGATTCCCTATTTCTTTTATAAGCTTCCCTTTTAAGCTATTGGAGATTTTAGTTGCCTCTTCTACGCTTAACTTACTTGGCAGATTTATTTCCAGATTAGCAGTCACAGCAGAGCCTTTTTTCTGAGTCTTTAAAGAAGAAATTTCAATATTCTGTATTTTAGCGATTGTTTTTATTTTTTCTTCAATTTCTTTGCCAGCTGAAACATCAAGCAAAGAATCAACTGCTTCTTTACCTAATGAAAACGATTCTTTGATAATATATAAACCAATCAGCAGGGCTAAAATCGAATCAACATAAATCCAATACTTAGTTAAAAATAATCCCGCCAGAATCACCAATGAAGCATAAACATCCACTCTGGAATGAATTCCGTCAGATAGCAAAGAAGCTGAATTTTCTTTTTTGCCATAATAAATCTTAAGTCTTGACATCACCTCATTAACCGCCACTGAAAATATCATAACTCCGAACGCCAAATAGCTAAATATAATATCTGCCGGTTCAAAAAAATTCCGATAAGCATTATAAATTATTCCCACGCCGGCTGCCAAAATAATTACTGTGATAATCACGCTGCCCAAAACTTCAAATTTATAATGGCCATAAGGGTGTTTTTTATCCGCCGGCCTCCCAGATATTCTAATTCCGACATAGCTAATGACTGACGAAAAAATATCCACGAAAGAATCAATGCCTCCGGCCAATATCGCAGCGGAGTTAGAAAAAACACCAACAGTAA
>CAZCKV010000072.1:0-3945 GCA_964499385.1 uncultured Gammaproteobacteria bacterium
CGAACCCAGCACATAAAGCGAAAAGGTAAACTACAATATGTTATTTCATTAAATTTATTAGAATATTTATAATATCTATCCAGCAGATTTTATGTGCTGGGTTAACAACATTGGTATGCCTATTAATTTAATCCAACAAGAGAAAGACGGAGCAGAAGAACCGGTTTCTTCCAAATCAAAGGAAAAGACCGGCTGGTTTGCTTCCCTTTTGCTGGAAAGAAAAAAATCGTCAGGAGAAGACGGGGCAAAAAAACAAGATTCTCCGAAACAGGGCAATCTCGCTAAGGCACAGGTGGCGGCCAGAAAACCCTTCTTTAAAAGGCTTTTTAGTTCAGGGAGCGAAAACAACGGTCTGGATATCAGTTTAATGCCTGAGAAAGTAATTATTATTCCCCGGATTATTTACTCAAGAACGCTGATTTTGATTGCCGCCCTGACAGTTATTATAACCGTTTTTACGATTACCTGGCTTTATTTTGACTGGCATTTTGAGAAAATAAAAAATGAGATTGAAAAGATTGACAGGGAAATGAAGCTTGTTGAAGTTCAAACTCTGCCTTTTTTGGTTTTCAGAGATGAAGTCGCCGAATTGGAAGCCAATGCGGCGCGGACGGAAAAAATTTTGAACGATCATATTTATTGGACGAAGTTCTTCGGCTTATTGGAAAAATATACCACCGCTGACGTTTATTTCGGCGATTTTTCAGCTGATACAACCGGCATTGTTCGCTTGGATTCCGTGGGCCGGGACCTGATTTCCATTGCCCGGCAAATTGTCGTTTTTTCCCAAGCTGCGGATTTTATTAAAGAGGTGAGCGTTTCAGACGTCGCTAAAACTCCCCTTGGCATCAAAGCCACGTTCAGTCTGGTCTTGGCCAACAATGTCTTTAAAAGGTAAAGAGTTTTGTCCCCGGGTGCTCAAAAAATTAATAAATTATTTTTTTTCGCATGGCGCAAATAAAAAGGTCAGAAATCAAAACAAAATCATATCAAACTTTTATTGCCAGGTTTTATTGGTTGATTATTCTTATTGTGTTTGCCGCGGTTTTTTCGTTTGAATATTTTGTGATTATCGGGTCCAAATTGAAACAAACGAAAAACGGCGGCCCGCTGGACCTTCAAAGCAGACAGCTTATTTTTACCGAACAAAAGGCTTATTTAGAAAGATTAAAAGTTTTGGAAAAAGAGGCGGATGAAATCAATCGCGCGGAATTGGAAAAAGTCAATTATGTCCTGGCTCAAAAAGTTGACCTTCCTATCATTCTGAAACAGATTAATATTCTGGCTCAGCAACCGAAATTCAATTTAGGAAATTTCAGCTATGAATACGGCCAGGGAATTTTGACTCTTAATTTTGATTTTGGAGGAGCGACGTATCAGGATATCAAGATTTTTTTGGATGAAATTGAAAAGAATATCCGCATTATGGACGTTACCAACATTTCCGTTAAAAAAGTGGGAAACGAGTTTTCTTTAACTATCAAAAGTTATTATTAAGAGTAACGAGTTTTGTCTGATAAAATCGAGTCCGAAGGGCGAAGATTTTTCAGCAACAAAATCGTTACCACCTAATCTTTGATTTGTGAGGTTAATTTTATCTTGGAATTTTTAGCAGTAATGTAGCATAGATTAGGTGGGGGATGCTCAATGTTGTAGTAAAATTTACTTCGCATTGAGCTCGTAAATTTTAACAACATTGGCATATGGCAAAAACAGGGAAACAATATATATTTTTAACAGCCTTTATTCTTTTGATTTTGGTTATTTTGTATATTTTTCTCAAGAGCAGCGGCATTCTTTTCAAAGCGCCGATCCAGTCTTCTAATTTAGTTAAGCCGTCCTATCTGCTCCAGCCGATTCCCAAGATAGACAAGATAAAAACCATAGTTGACAATCCGAAATTCAAGGAATTGAAATACGTTAAGAGTTTTTTTGAGCCCGTGGAATCGACCGTCTCGGGCCGAGCGAATCCTTTTATGCCCTTTGCGGAAACGGAAGAGAAAAAATAAATCTTATTTTTATTAAAAATTATGGCGGTTCAAGCAAAGAACAACATTATTCTTTTTTTGGTCCAGCACGGGAAAATTTCCCAGGAACAATACAAAGAGATTATAGCCGAAGCCGAAGAAATTAACATTCCGGCCGACAGGCTTTTGGAAACAAAAAAAATTTTGCCGGAAGAAGACGTGGCTTGGGCTAAAAGCCAGCTTTACAACATTCCCACGGCGGATATTTACGGATTGATCGTTGACCGCAAGATTTTAGAGACGATTCCCAAAGACGTGGCGGAAAATTACAATGTGGCCGCCTTTGCCAAAGAAGGTGACGTTTTAAAAGTGGCTGTCCTTGACCCCAGCGATTTTAAGGTCCGGGAAGCCGTGGACTTCATCGCCCGAAGGAAAAATTTGAAAGTGGAACTGTTCACGGCTCCGACCACGGCTTTGAAAAATGTTTTGGCCCAGTACGGCGGTTTGTCCGTTGAAGTTGCGGAGGCGGTGGGGGCGGCGGAATCCCGTTTTGCTCCCGCCGAGGGAGAAAAAAAACCTCTTGGCGAATTGGATTTGGAAAAAGTAAGCCGGGAAGCGCCGATTTCCAAATTAGTCAGTTCTATGTTGAAATACGCCATTGATAACCAGGCCTCTGACATTCATATTGAACCGTTTTCGGAAAAAACAAGGGTGCGTTATCGGGTGGACGGCATTTTACGGGAAACGGCTTTGCTTCCCGGTCATCTTCATTCTTCTATTATTTCCCGGATTAAGGTTATGGCCAATCTTAAACTTGACGAAACAAGAATACCCCAGGACGGCCGCATCAGGATTATGGCCGCAAACAGAAAGATAGATCTTCGCGTTTCCATCTTTCCTCTCCTTGACAAAGAAAAAGCGGTGATGAGGATTTTGGATCCGGCCCGGCGGGTTTTTGACTTGAAAGATTTGGGATTTTGGGGATTCGGCTTGGAAATCCTTAAAAAGAACTTGGCCCGGCCCCACGGGTTAATCTTGATTACCGGTCCGACTGGCTGCGGTAAAACGACGACGATTTTCGCCGCTCTGAAAATTCTTAATCAACCCGCAGTTAACGTGGTTACTCTTGAAGATCCTATAGAATATTTTATGTCAGGTACAAATCAATCTCAGATCAGGCCAAATATCGGTTATACTTTCGCTTCCGGCCTGCGTTCGGTGGTTCGTCAGGATCCCGATATCATTATGGTCGGAGAAATCCGCGACACGGAAACGGCGGAATTGGCCACCCACGCCGCTTTAACCGGCCATGTTGTTCTATCCACCTTGCACACCAATGACGCTTTCGGCGCTGTTCCGCGTTTGATAGATATGAGCATAGAGCCGTTTTTAATAGCTTCTTCGTTGAATATAGTCGTCGCCCAAAGATTGGTAAGAAAAATTTGTCCTTATTGCGCCGAACAAGTTGAATTTTCCACCACGATTGAAAAAGCCATAGAACAGAGCTTGAAAGGCGTTGAGGGTGTTGATTTGAATTATTATCGCGACAAAAAAACGGGTCGTTTCAAATTTTATCGCGGCAAAGGGTGTTTAAGGTGCGACAACGATGGTTATAAGGGCCGAGTGGCCATTTTTGAAGCCCTGGAAATAACCGACCGGATGAAAGAAATTATCACCAGCGGGTGCAAAATTGAGGAGGTGAAGAAAGAATTCGCCCGCCAAAAGATGACGGAAATGCTTAAGGACGGTTACATTAAAGTTTTGCGCGGAGAAACGACCATAGAAGAAGTTTTAAGGGCGGCAAGAGAATAAAGAGTTTTCTCAAAAAATTAATAAATTAATTTTTTTCGCATGAGTACTCAAAATGAAGTCATTTTAACCCGCATCTGTCAAAGAGCGGCGGAACAAAGAGCTTCGGAGATTTATCTGTTGCCTGCCCAGCCGCCGTTCATCAGGATTGACGGAAAAGTGAAACAAT
>CAZCKV010000073.1:0-3938 GCA_964499385.1 uncultured Gammaproteobacteria bacterium
TGTTATTGTATAGAAATTAAGGTAATTTAATTATAAGAACCCTTCGCTACGCTCAGGAACCTTGAAAATAAGTTTTTATTGTATAAAAGTTAAGGTAACTTAATTATAAGATATTGCCATAGTTATTATTCAATAAAAAGTTCGCCAGTTTAATGGCGGATTTTTTGTTTTTAAATTTTCATACGGACGTACAGGACGGACCTGTACGCTTTCAGAAAATTGAGAGGCCGAGCCTCTCAATTTTGACTAGCACTGGTAAAAAATCTCTCAAAATCGTGCTAAATTCAAAAAATTGACCTATTTCTCAGATTTAATGCGGGTTGTAGAGAGGCTATTTAGGAGACCTGACTCCAAGTAAAAAGTTATCCACAGATTTAATGTTGATTTTTTACTTTTGATTAGTTATTATTGTAATATAAATTATTACAAATTAATACACTTAATAATTATCAATATGCGTAACATTGTTAACATTTCTTTACCGAAAAAAATGGCTGAAATAGTAAGAAAAGAAGTCAGATCAGGAGACTATGCTTCGGTGAGCGAGTTTTTCCGCCATCTTATTCGACTCTGGAATACTAATAAATTAGCTGAAGAATTAAAAAAAGACCGTCAGGAGTTTGAAGCGGGAAAAGGAAAGGTATTGCGTTCTTTTCGTGATTTGAGATGATAGTCATGAGAATATTGTATTTGCCAAAATTTGAGAAACAGTATAAAAAGTTGCCAGTGGAAGTTAAAAATTTGGCGGAAAAAAAAGAAAAAATTTTTCGTCAAGATCCTTTTGATTCAAAATTAAAAACCCATAAACTTCATGGCGAACTTAATAGTTTTTGGTCATTTTCAATAAGTTATGATTATAGGATTATTTTTGACTTTATTGACAAAAAGACGGTTAGATTCTATTCTGTCGGCAAGCATGATATTTATGAGTAAAAGTGTGGAGGTTGAACCTCCACAGTCAGCCCCTTGATTATTTCTTTTTATATGCTACGCTTTTAACAACTATCAAGATAGAACTCATCGGATCATTCCGAGATTCCGAAAAGTTCGCCAGTTTAATGGCGGATTTTTTGTTTTTAAATTTTCATACGGAGTACAGGATGAACCTGTACGCTTTTAATGCGAACACTTGACAGAAAAAGGAAAATGTGCCATAATAAAAAGAATAAATAACGGTATGAACAAACGAATGTTTGTTTGTCCGACGACGCTCTTTGAAAATATATATAAACTAAATATGGAGGAAACAAATCATGAAAACAAATGTATTTAATTTAACTTTAGCCATTGCAACTATATGCCTAATGCTGGTTGCAGGTTGTGAAAAAGACGACAACCCATTAACCCCCGAACCTAATGCGCCGAAAGGTTTGTCTGCTTGTAAGGCTTGGATAGCATTTCAGCTATCCACCGGCGGAAACAATGGCGATTTGTACAGCATCTGGAGCAATTCAGATACGAAACTAAACCGCCAAGGGATGATTACAGAAGCAGAAGGCTGCTGGAACCTGACTTACAGTCATGTTTGGGGTAAAGAATATAAAGGTTCTAATCCCGGTTGGGAAAAAGGTACTCATCAGGACAACTACGGCACCTATACACCTTTGAATCAAATATTGAATTTTGATTCGTATGAAGCCATGCGAGTGGCCGACGCCAATGGGGGTTCGGCATACGCAGAAGTCTGGTCGATGACTGTTGCCAGCGGTAATGGTAATGTTTTCGGCCAGCCGGGAGAAACATTCTGGGTCATTATCTATAAAATAATAGATAAAGACAAAGATGATGCCAGAAGATTGTTTCTGATAAATGCCCGAACTGGTATCTTCTTTAAAAGAATAAATTTTCTTTCATAAAAAAGAAAAGAACAGATTTCTTTTAGAAGTAGAAACGCGGTTAGTGATGCGTGAAAGATTGATTAATTAAAATTTTGGGACTATTTTAAATATTAAATAGTCCCATTTTATTTCTGTTTTTTGACGGTATTGTCTTTAATTTACGAATATCAAAAATTTGGAAGCTGAGCTTCCAAATTTAAATTATAACAAACAAATTCTACTAATTTATCTTTTTCAGAAAGTTGAGAAGCGAGGCTTCTCAACTTTTCTTCTCAACTTTTCACTTGGGAGCTAAGCTCCTAAACTTCTCCCAAAGGATGATTTCCACAAATCCTCATTTGACAGCTTTATTCTACGGTTTATAATATAACTATAATCTGTAATTTATAAAATTATGTTTATTGCTTATCTCTTTCAAAAAATGGCTCAGGCTAAATATAAAATTTTAGAAGATGGAAATTATTTTGGTGAAATCCCAAGACTTCAGGGGGTTTGGGCTTCAGAAAAAACCTTGGAAAAATGTAGAGAAGTTCTTAAAGAGGTTTTAGAAGAATGGATAATTCTAAAGCTAAAAGATAACGACAAAATACCAGGATTCCCTATTATTAAAAGAAAAACAAGCAATAAAAAAATTCAGAAAGTAACTACCCATCAATATGTCTAAAAATATTTCCCGAAGGAAATTGATAAAAAATTTCCGGGAATTGGGATTTGCGGGACCGTATAGCGGAGGAAAACACGAATTTATGAAAAAAGGACCTCTAAAAATTCGCATACCCTCCCCACACGAAGGCGATATCAGCGCTGGATTAGTTAACGAAATACTCAGACAAGCAGGAATAAACAAAAATATTTGGAATAAATTTTAAAGAACTCCAGTATTGACCGGATTAATAAATTTTCAAACGGCTTTTAAAGAGCTATTTTTTTATTTAGGTTCTATGGAAGCCAGGCTTGTGTAAAGATTCATTGAACAAAAAAATGAACAGGGTCCGACCCTGTCAACCTGTCACTGTCAACCTGTCACTTAAGACTTTTCTCAGTAGTTACTTATAGAAGGTTACTATAGAAGTCAGGCTTCTATAGTAAGAATAGCGGATTTTTTGTTTTTAAATTTTCATACGGAGTACAGGATGAACCTGTACGCTCAGGAATTTAATGCGAACACTTGACAGAAAAAGGAAAATATGCCATAATAAAAACAATAAATAACGGTATGAACAAACGAATGTTTGTTTGTCCGACGACGCTCTTTGAAAATATATATAAACTAAAATATGGAGGAAATGAAAAATGAAAAAGTATTGGATTTTTGCGTTGCTCTTTATAGTATTGAGCGCGTGCGAAAAAGAAGAGATGATACCGACATTATCAAGTGGAACGCCAAATGGAGTAGAAACGTCCAGATTTAAAACTACTGTTTCTCTTGGAACAGGTATTGGTTCGGTAACTGTTTCTTTAGATAAAGATGTATATCAACCTGGAGATTCGGCAATCTACGCAGGAGTCCTGCACCTGGAATGTAATAGTAGGGATATAGCACTACTAAGGTTAAACTTGACAGCAGCAAGACTAATATATGATCTAAAACAGGATATATACATTTCTTCGCCAGCGAGACTCAGTCAAGCATACTATTTTCAGAAGTCTTTTAAAGTTGAAAATGAGCCTGGTTTTTATATTGCGAGTCTTGATATGGAAGTGGAGCACTTTTTTCCAAATTCACTTAAACCTGAAAGTATGATTGCAGTGGGTATCCCCAGTGTGTATAAAGTTAAATATTAAAGAGGAATTAAAATATTCCTCTTTTTTATAAATTTATTTTATGCGACGGATAATGTCAGCCATCGTTGGAAAGCCGAGACAAAATTCAAAAACATTGATTTAAAAAATCTGCCAAAATTAGATAATCTGGAATTAACGGACTGGAAGTACTAACTTTTTAATCAAAAACCATTCTTAAAAGAATGGTTTTTTATTATTCAATACTTTTATGGTATGGGCGCGGTGGCGGGGGCTGCGGGAGCGGTCGGAACCGCGGACTCGAGATAATTCATCTCCAGAGCATTAAATTCCTTTATTTCTTTTATATCTTTTTCA
>CAZCKV010000074.1:0-3873 GCA_964499385.1 uncultured Gammaproteobacteria bacterium
ATCGGGCTGGCAGCCATAGTTCTGTTAGTGGCAATTTATCCGGTTCCCCGCCAGTATTTTTCGGAAAAAGCGCTTTTACAAGATTTGTCAGGCCAATTCCGTTTGAATATTTGGAATGGAGCGATTTCTTTGTTAAAAACCTCGCCGGTTTTGGGAGTCGGTTTGGACGGTTATGAGAAATTAATTCCCGATTATCAAGCCAAGAATTTCATTGCCGATACCGGGGAAAAACTTTTCGCTCCGCCGCAGCCTTATCCCCATAATTTGTTTCTGGCGGTTTGGCTGGAATTGGGTTTGGCCGGCTTAATTGTTTTTGTCTGGATTCTGATAAAATTCTTTATTCGAGGGTTTAAAGATTTGAAGAATGATGATATACTTTTAAACAGCGCGGCAATGGGAGCAATGGTCGTTGTTTTAATTCACGGCCTTGTTGATACGCCTTATTTTAAAAATGACCTGTCAATTATTTTTTGGCTGATAATCGGGTTAATGATAATTTTGAGGAGAGGTGCGAGAGTGGACGAATCGGGTGCTCTCGAAAAGCACTAGGCCGGCAACGGTCTCGTGGGTTCGAATCCCACCCTCTCCGCCAGTTGGAAAAATTATTAAAGCCATCGGCGTTTCGCTTAATGATTTAATGAAATAACTATGAACAAAAAACGAAAAATAAATGTCGCAATACTGTTCGGCGGAAAATCCGCAGAACATGAAGTTTCTTTGCAATCAGCAAAAAATGTTATTGATGCGATTGATAAAGAAAAATATAATCCGACTCTAATTGGAATTGATAAACAAGGAAAATGGCTTTTAAACGATAATTCTCGTTTTTTGTTAAATTCGGGAAATCTAAAATTAATAAAATTAAACAAATCAAGCGATAGAGTTGCCTTAATTCCGCAGAGTAAAGGAGAAATAATTAATTTTTCCAACCCAAAAAACAAGCAGAGCATAGATGTTGTTTTCCCAATTTTACATGGACCCTTTGGCGAAGATGGAACCATGCAAGGATTACTGAAACTGGCAAATGTTCCATTTGTCGGCGCTAGTGTTTTGGGCTCAGCTGTGGGCATGGATAAAGATGTAATGAAAAGGTTGTTAAGAGATGCAAATATACCAATAGCAAAATTTTTAGTTTTTAAAGATACAGATAAGATTGATTTTGAACAAATTGTTGAAAAAATCGGATTGCCTTTTTTCGTTAAGCCTGCCAACCTTGGGTCATCTGTCGGTATAAATAAAGTGAAAAATAAAAAGGATTTTAAAAAAGCTGTAATGGAAGCTTTCCAATATGATAGAAAAATTTTGCTTGAGGAATATATCAAAGGACGAGAAATAGAGTGTTCCGTTCTAGGCAATGACAGCCCCATTGCCTCTGTTCCGGGAGAAGTGATTGCGAATGATGAATTTTATTCTTACAAAGCAAAATATATTGACGAAAATGGAGCTATCCTTGAAATTCCGGCAAAACTGGATAAAAATATACAAAAGAAAGTCCAGAATTTAGCAGTCCAAACTTTCAAAATATTATCCTGTGAAGGACTTGGTAGAGTAGACTTTTTTTTAAGGGATAATGGCGAGGTTATTGTTAATGAAATAAACACAATTCCGGGTTTTACATCAATTAGTATGTATCCAAAACTTTGGGAAGCAGGCGGAATTAGTTACGCTAATCTTATTGACAAACTGATTCAGTTAGCGATTGAGCGATTTAAAAAGGAACAAAAAATTAAAACATCGCATTAAGTTGAGAAGAATTTGCCGCTAAAGAACAAAAGTATTATTCTTTCAATATAAAAATAATATAATTGAAGGTCGATAATATATTAATACAAAAAATATGACAAAAAATAAAGGTTTATATCTTATTATCGTTATTTTAGTTTTAATCATTATCGGCGCCGGAATATTCTTTTTGAGCAATAAAGGTGCGGAAGAAAAAACCGAAGTCGGCCAGCCAACAACTGCAACGCAGACGCCTGCTGACGACAAAGAGATGGTTGATTGCGGTGAAGCGAAAGATCCCACGTGTTTCTTAAACAGGATGAACGAATGTTTGCCCGTAACTGTTAAAATGACAGGATCGGATAATACAACAGAGATTGAGATGACGATTTTAGGAATAGAAAATGACAAGTGTCATTTCCAAAGAAAAATAAACAATACTTTAAATCTTGATTGCTATTTTCCAAAAGGAACTTTGAATTGGGATACTATTGACCAGACCTTCGGGAATGATAAAGGCCTGCAAAAAGTAGTTGATGATGCTTGTAAGCCAGTAGGGTGGTAATCAAAGATATTTTTTAGAAGGTAATTATTGGAGAATTAAAAATAATTTGATATGAAAATTACAATTTGCGGTTCAATGTCGCATTTTGAAAAATTAAGAAAGATTGAAAAAAATCTTCTTAAATTTGGGCATCAGGTATTTATGCCCATTGATTTTGGAGTTGATTATTTAACTATCTCTGACGAGGACTTTGGGGAACTCAAAAAAGAAAAAAATGCAATCAAGGAACATTTTGAAAAGATTAAAAAATCAGACGCAATTTTAGTTTGTAATTTTGATAAAAAAGAAATCAAGAACTATATTGGTGGAAACTCTTTTTTAGAGATAGGATTTGCTTATATCTTAGGAAAGAAAATTTTTATACTTAATTCTATTCCAGAAATGTTTTACAAAGCCGAAATAATCGGAATGGAGCCTATTATTTTGGATGGAGATTTAACTAAGGTTCAGTGAATCAACGTATTAAAAAAACAAAAGGTCAAAATTTAAGTTACTTTGATAAAAATTATGCCTTATATTAAAAAAGAAAACCGTCCACAACTTGATGAACATATTGAAAAACTTGCAGAAGTAATCAAAAAGTTATCTGCGGAACAGGATGGCGATACTGGTTTCGCTGGTTTATTAGATTATAGTTGCACGCGTTTGGCTCTTAAGGTTATTCCAACTCGTCGTTATTGGGTTATTGCCTTGATTACTGGTGTGTTTAAGAACATTGCCGATGAATTTTATCGTCGGTATGGCGTTCCTTATGAAGATGAGCAGATTAAAAAGAACGGCGATGTGTATTAGTTAAAAAAGGTTTAGAAAATGGCAAAAATAGGACATATTTAAAGCCCGGCGTTAAACACGGTGAACCGGGCAGGCTAAAGGTGGCTTAAATAAAGCAAATTAAAATAAAATATGGTGACTGTCCCTTTTACCATTTCTAATGGTATTTAGAGATTAATTATTTATAGATTAGTATGTCAATAAAAATTTTTAACGGGGTGAAAACAATTAGTCTTAGAGAAAAGTTAATCAAGGCGGAAAAGGAGGGACGGCTGCCGTCGGTCACGGGTTTTCATCGCCTAGACGGGCCAGGTTCCAGTTTGGAACTGCCGGTTATTCAGAGATATCTTTGGAAAAATATTCGCATCCCTAAAAATCTTGGAGCCGACGCAGAGTGGTCATGGTCTTCGGGTTTGCCGAGAACAGTTGGAATAACCATAAACACGGGAACAAAAGTTATTGCTTACCCGTTTACGCAAGGAATGTTGGCTATGGAAAGTAAAGATTACAGCGACTTAAAACATGTTGAAGGAAAGGTAGGTCATATTATTCCTGATAAGAAGAAGTGGGTAATTAAAATAATGGAAATTTTGGGACTGGACGGAGTAAAATTTGTTATTAAAAATCTATGTCAGAAAACAAGGTCTTCAGGATTGGGAGGTTCTGCGACCGCAACTATTACTTCAGCTATTTTAGCTAATCATTTAGCAGGTGAACCGTTTGATAAAAGCCAGCTGGTAGCATTAGCGTCGTTTTGCGAGAATGATTGCAGGGTCAGCATAACCGGAACGCAAGAACAATGGAACGTGCTTCAG
>CAZCKV010000075.1:0-3870 GCA_964499385.1 uncultured Gammaproteobacteria bacterium
CCATTTCCAAAACCAGAACCCGGGGATAAGATTTATCCTTAAAAACTATCTTTAAAAAACCAAAAATAAGAACCTTGGTCCAACCTACAAGATTTCTTCCCGGCGACTTAACTCCGATAATCGTCAGGGGCACGCCTATTTCATTGTTGTAATTCCCTTTGCTTTCCCGGATATTCATGTGATTTTTTAGTATCAAAGCGACTGTCTGCTTGGTTGAAGACTTGCCCACGCTACCGGTGATGCCGATAATTATCGGTCGGTATTTTTTGATTATTTTCCCGGCGATAAAAGCCAAGATTCGTTGTAAAAATTTTAATAACATATTTCTTAATCCTCTGCTGGCTTGTCAGGCTGCAGATTATAATAATTCAACATGAATTCGGCCAGTTTGCCGAAAGTCGGAACAGCCGTAGAATCGGCAAAATTGCCTTTCTTCGGGCTGTCAAACTTGACCAGGGCCACGAATTTAGGATCGGTCGCCGGCGCAAAACCGACAAAAGACTGGATGACTTCTTCCGACGAATAACCGCTTTTGTCAGGCACCTGCGCCGTGCCGGTTTTGCCGGCCACGTAATAACCCTTGACCCTCGCTTTTTTACCGTAACCGTTTTCGCAAGCCGAAATCATCATCGCGGTCAAAGAAGAAGCCGCAGCCGGGGAAATCACCTGACGAACGAATTCCGGCTCTTGAACAATAACTTGTCCGTCTTTAATGACTGAATCAATAAGATAGGGTTTCATCAACTTCCCTTGATTAGCAATGGCTCCGACGGCGTTGACTATTTGAATCGGCGTAACCGTAATTCCCTGGCCAAAAGAAGCCGTGGCCAGATATATTTTTTGTTTTTTTTCCAAATTGCTGATGTCTCCGCTCGCTTCATCGGGCAATTCAATCCGGGTTAAACTACCAAAACCGAATTTTCTCAAATAATTGCGAAAAGACGAAGAACCCAGTTCTTGGGCCACGAAAACCGCCCCGGTGTTGATTGATTTTTCCAAAACGCCGGTCATGGTCTGATAACCAAAAGTTCTGTTCTCAACATTATTAATCGTTTCTCCGTCTATTTTAATTGTTCCCGGGTCCAGGTAAACGGTTTCCGGCGTGACTTTTCCGGAATCCAAACCGCTAGCCATAGTAATGACCTTGAAAATAGAACCTGGTTCAAAGGACGAATTCACTGCGGGATTCTGGAATAAAGAATAATTCTTTACCTGTGAATACTGGTTGGGATTGAAATCCGGCTGGTTGCAAAGGGCGATGATTTTTCCGTTTTTAGGATCCAAAACGACGATTGTCCCGCCGCTGGCCTGGTATTCTTCAACCGCTCTTTCAAGCAACTGACAAGCGAAGAACTGGACTGCGCGGTCAACGGTTAAAACCAAATCCGTCCCGTCCCGAGGCGGTTCAACCAGGTCGTCGGCAGAATAATTCAGACCGCCCGCGTTTTCGCCCTGGCGCCGGCCCGGCTGGCCTGACAATTCTTCGTTAAAAAATTTTTCTAATCCGTATTGGCCGACGCTTCCTTGACAGATTTCCTGATCGCATTCCAAAGGCAAATTAACAAACCCGGTTAAATGGCCAAAAATGTTTTCTTCGGGATAATAACGCCGGGGAACTGTCTCAAAGCTAATCCCCGGCAGACCCAACTCTTTTATTTCCCTAACCTCTTCAATGGTCAAATCCTTCCTTAATAATTCATAATAATCGTTTTTTTGGGAAATTCTGGTCAAAAAAAATTTTAACTTGCTCGTCTCCTTGTTTTCTTGTATCAAGAGAACTTGGTCTGAAGGAGAAATTTCCTCTAAAAGACCCAAGTAAGGAGCTATTTTCTCAAGATATTCCTCTTGATTCGTCCCTGATTCAATGATCTCATTCGGCGAAACAATCAGGTTGTAAGTGTTGATGTTGATGGCAACGGGATAAAGTTCCTGGCCGTCGCGGATAAAAATTTTCCCGCGGTTGGCCGGTATCAATTGCTCCGTTATCTTCCGCTGATAAACCTCGTTTCCCAAAAAATTGCGGCCCAAAACCTGTAATTCAAAAAGCCGACCGATAATGCAAAGACCTAAAAGAAATACCATTGCGGTCAGTATTTTAATGCGCCCGTTCATAATTTTCTTCCAAACCTATCTTTTAGCAAAAACTTCTCCGGATGAAAACAAATAATCCGCCTGGTTCTCTTTGACCATCTTCAGTCCCTGGGCCAGCTGATAAACGTTAGCCATCGAACCCAGTTCTGTCGTCTGCTTTAAAAGTTCTTCGTTCTCAATTTTCAAAGATCTGAGTTCTTTGTCAATCTTCCCCATTTCCAGGCAACGGGAAATGCCGGCGTTGACCTGAACCAGATAAACAACCGTGGTTAACAAGAGCAAAGACAAGGACAGGCAATTGAAAAAAGCGTATTTTGTTTCCTGTTTCTTTCCAAAAACGGAATGGAAAAATTTTTGTGCAAGAGTCATCCCTCACCCTTCGGCAATGCATTTTCTAAATACATTGCTCTTAATTATTATTATTTATTAACCTTTTTATTACCTCACCAATGTCTATAATCTCGTTTCGAAAATGCGAAAGCATTTTATTGCTGAAGGGTGAGGGATTATTTTATCTTCTCCCCGACCCTCAGTTTGGCACTCCGCGCCCGAAAGTTCTCTTCAATTTCCTCCAGAGTCGGTTTGATTGTTTTTTTAGTTATTATCTTTATCCTTGGTTCCTGTTTGAAGAATCTTTTTACGATTCTGTCCTCTCCCGAATGGTAACTAAGAACAACAATCTTTCCATGCGGAGTCAGGACATCCAAGGCGCTGTCAAGTCCCAGATGAAGGTTTTCCATCTCATAGTTGACCTTGATTCTTAACGCCTGGAAAATTCGGGCCAGGCTCTTAACGTGGAAACGCCGGCCCAGAGTCTTTCTGACTATTTTCACCAGCTGGCTGGTCATAATAATCTCTTCGTTTTTCCTTTCCTTAACAACGGCTTGGGCAATGCGGCCGGCGAATCTCTCGCCGCCGTAATCTTTGAAAAAAATTTTCAAATCCTCTTCCGGATACTGGTTGACGATTTTCCCGGCTGTCAAATTTTGGGTTCGCGGATTGTACCTCATATCCAGAATCTCGTGCTTCATGAAACTGAATCCCCTGCCGCTTGATTCCAATAAGTCGGTTGACAAACCGAGGTCGAATAAAACTCCATGGACGGGATAAAATTCATTTCTTTCAATAATTTCTTTTAAATGAGAGAAGTTGTCGCAAACCAGGATAAATCTTTTTTCCAAATTTAATTCCCTGACTCTGTTTTTTAAATTTTCAATTGCCTCCTGACTGGCGTCAATTCCCAAAATTTTTCCGTTTGGCTCTGTTTTTTTTAAAATCTCCAAGGAATGTCCGCCACAGCCCGCGGTCGCGTCAATAAAATTTTCTCCTGATTGAGGATTAAGATAATTAAGAACTTCTTTTAAAAGAACCGGGACGTGCATTTTAAACGCCTAATTCCCTTAAAGCTTCGGCAATTTCCGAACTGTTTTCTTCCGACACTTTTTTGTATTCTTCCCATTTCTTCTCATCCCAGATTTCCAAGCGGTTGTATAATCCGGCCACCACCACTTTCTTCCCCAAGCCGGCGTAACTCCGCAAATAATCAGGGATATTAATCCTTCCCTGCTTGTCCAAATCAACGTCCATGGCTCCGGCTAACATTAAACGGGCGAAAGCTCGCGGTTTGGATTGGCTGATTGGCATTTCCGCCAATTTTCCCGCCAGCCTTTCCCATTCTTTTTTGGGAAACAAAAAAAGGCAGGCGTCTAAACCTCGGGTGACCACCGCCCCTTTTAAAACATCAGACCTAAATTTAACTGGCAGGCCCAATCTATTTTT
>CAZCKV010000076.1:0-3850 GCA_964499385.1 uncultured Gammaproteobacteria bacterium
AAAACGGAAATAAAACAAACAATCTGGACGAATAAAAGGCCGAAGGCCAGCAAATTAATCAAATTCTTACGGCGCAAAAGATAAAAGCGAAAAATCAAAACAAAATTGATTAACAGAACCCCTAAGCCTAAAAGGGGGTAAATTAACAATTTTTGCCAATTGCCGGTTATGCTGCCCGACAAGACGTTGTTGTGCAGAACAGCCGCTCCTTTGGTTCCTAAAAAATTCATTAGAATATAAAGCCAGGTGATTAAATTCAAAACCGCGCTTTCCACGGCCAGACCAATTATTTCCCTGTCCCGCCAAAATTTGTTTTTTTGAATTTGTTGAAATATTTGTTCAAGAGGCATAAAAACATTATGACATTAAAAATAAGATTGACAAGATTTCTGTCAAATGTTAGCATAAGAACACTAAATTTTAAACAAATTCAAATATTTAAAATTCAAAATATTTAGAATTTTTAGCATAATACTTATGGCACATAAAAAACAAGGCGGCACAACTGCTTTGGGTCGCGATTCAAAAGCAAAAAGACTGGGCCTTAAAGCCGGGAGCGGACAAATGGTCTGGCCGGGAGTGATTATCATCAGACAAAGGGGAACTAAATTTCACCCCGGGACCGGCGTCCGTCGCGGAAGAGACGACACTCTTTACGCCGTGGTGAAAGGGAAAGTTTCGTTCAAACAAAAAAAAGTAAAAGGGCTTAATGGAAAACTGGTCAAAAGAAAGTTTGTCAACGTTGAAGCAGTGAAATAATTTTTATGGAAACATTTTAATATTGTAAAGTTTAGGGTCCTTAGAGGGTCGGACCTGACTGACTACTACTGGCTGTCAGGACGGACCTGTACAAAAAAAGAACCTTTATATCAGGTTCTTTTTAATTTATTTTAATTTATCTTATCTAATTTTCCGTCCGTGCCGGCGGTTCGCCGCCCAAAATCAACAAAGCTCTGTCTAATTGAGGGTCGCGGTCGTGCAAATAATCATCTTCGGTCAATTCAACTTCAATGTCGGGAATAATCCCCTCTTCGTTGATTGACCTTCCTAAAGGGGTGTACCAATAAGCGACTGTCAATTTAAGGGCTGAACCGTCCCTTAAACTTTCCAATTCCTGGACCGAACCTTTACCAAAGGTCTTTTCCCCCAAAATAGTCGCTTGTTTGTAATCCTGTAAAGCTCCGGCTAAAATTTCCGAAGCCGAGGCCGAACCCTGGTTAATTAAAACAATGGTGGGAAGATGTTTGAAATCCCCCAAGCTCTTTGTTTTGTATTCTTTTTCAAAGCCTTGGGAATCTTTGGAAATGACCGCCGTTTTTTTGTCCAGCCAATAACCGGCCATATTTACGGCCGTGTCCAAATAGCCGCCCGGGTTATTGCGCAAGTCAAGAATCAATCCGTTCGGACCGGCGCGGGAAATCACCAAGGCGATATCCTGAAAATCTTTCCAAGTGTCTTCTGAAAAATGAGTAACTCTTAAATAAGCGATTTTATTTCCCCTCAATTCCCAAGATACTGTTTTAACGTCAATCACGTCGCGGATGAGCTCAATTTCTTCGGTTTTTGTCTTTCCTTGGCGCCAGACAGTCAAAACCACTGGCGTGCCTTTAGGTCCCCGGATCAGATGAACAGCCTCGTCCAAACCCATGCCGCTGGTATCATGCGCGTCAATGGCAAAAATTTTGTCACCGGCTCTTAACCCGGCCCGGAAAGCCGGAGTGTCGGGCAAAGGGGCGATTATTGTCAGACCCTTGTCTTTCATACCCAATTCCATGCCCACGCCTTCAAAACTTCCTGACATGTCTTCAAGGAATTCTTTAGCCAGTTCCGGTTCCAAAAAAATGGAATAAGGGTCGTCCGTCCCCGCCACCAAACCCTTTAAAGAACCGTAAAACAAATCTTTATCGCTCACCGGCTGTTTGACATAATTCTTTTTAACTGACGACCAAACGTACCAAAACAAATCGCTGTCAAAATCCGGGTTGACTTTTTCTGAAATAACCGGGATAAATTTCGATGAAATTAAATTTTGCCCCAAAATCATCCCGAGACCGAGAGCCACAAAAAAAATAACAATCAACAAGACAATCGCTTTTTTTTGAGAAATCATTTTCATAAAGAATCAGTTAGGTTTTTTTTCTTTCAAAAAAAACCGAAAATCGTTTGACTTGATGAGGTCGGACCTCATCAGACTTAGATTAGTCCCTTTTTGTATCCTAAATGTCTATACGCCGATTCGGTAACGGTCCGGCCCCGGGGCGTTCTGTTCAAAAATCCTATCTGGATTAAATAAGGTTCATAAATCTCTTCAATAGTACTTAAATCTTCACCAATAGAAACCGCCAGAGTTTTCAACCCGGCTGGTCCGCCGGAAAACTTTTCAATCAAAGCTCTTAAAATCCGGCGGTCTATCTGATTAAGCCCTTTTTCGTCAATCTCCATCATTTCCAAGGCCTCTATCGCCGCTTTTTCACTTATCGTTTCCTGGTTATGAACCTGGGCAAAATCCCTCACTCTTTTCAAAAGCCGATTAGCCACCCTGGGGGTAAAACGCGCCCGAAGAGCTATTTCTTCCGCGGCCCGGTCACTTATTTTTATCCTCAATATCCGGGCCGAACGCCTGATAATTTCTTTTATTTCCGGGGTTTTATAAAATTCCAACTGGTAAACCGCGCCAAAGCGGTCGCGCAAAGGAGGAGAAACCAAGCTCGGCCGAGTAGTGGCCCCGATTAAAGTAAATTTCGGCAAATCTAAACGGAGAATCTTGGCGCTCGGACCCTGGCCAACCACCAAATCCAAGGCGTACTCTTCCATGGCCGGGTATAAAACTTCCTCTATTGCCCTGTTAAGGCGATGGCATTCGTCAATGAATAAGATGCTTCCGTCTTCCAATGAAGTGAGAATGGCGGCCAAATCTCCGATTTTTTCCAAAGCCGGTCCGGAGGTAATTTGCATGTTAACCCCCATTTCCCGGGCGATGATGTACGAAATAGTTGTTTTGCCCAAACCGTGGCCGCCGTGAAATAAGGCGTGCTCCAGAGGCTCCTGCCTTTGTTTTGCCGCCTGGATAAATATCCTTAAGTTGGTTTTTAAATTTTCCTGACCGATAAAATCATCCAAGACCCGGGGCCTTAAATTCAAATCCATTTTCTTGTCCTCGGGAAATTCCTTTTGCGAAACGATACGGTTGTTTTTTATTTTTATGGTCATAAAGATTATTGTCATTATATTATAACCAATAAAACATTTAAAAGCAACCGTATTAGTCGCGCTTTCAGTCGTCGGAGGCGGGGCTTTTTGTTTTACATTGGCGCCAGAAAAAAATCTTTGACAATCTGCGCCAAAATGTTAGAATGTTAAAATATATTTCAGGGGCATGTAGCTCAATGGTAGAGCGCTTAACTTATAATTAAGTGGTTCTGGGTTCGAATCCCGGCATGCCCACCATTACTTATTCTAAATAAACTATGTTTAAAATTATCATTGGCATTTTAATTATCTTTGGAGGGTTTATGATGGCTTCAAAGTCGGAGTGGCTTTTAAGAAGCTTCGGCCGGGTTGATTGGGCTGAAAATCGTTTTCCTTTTGAAGGAGGAACAAGATTTTTTTATAAAATACTGGGGATCATCGTCATTTTCCTCGGATTGTTCGTCATCACCGGCATCTGGACCGACATTTTAACCGGTATTTTCAAATTATTCGGCGGAGGAGGGTGATACGCCTGCGCCGACCTAGGCAAAAAAAATCTATGCCTGAACTAAATTTTCAGAAAAATCAAAAAGACAAGTCCCGCGACACAATGGCGCGGGCCAAACGGTTAATCCTGGGATGCATTGTCGCTCTCGGCACC
>CAZCKV010000077.1:0-3695 GCA_964499385.1 uncultured Gammaproteobacteria bacterium
TGGTAAAGTAATTATTAAAAAAACTATAGAAAAAATAATATCAAATAACCTTTTTGATCTAGGCGGAGTAATTTTTTTATTATCCATAGATTTTTACGAAAAACTTTATAATAAACCCCTCCTCCTTGCCTGAAGAGATTTTATTTTAAAACTTCAATAAACTTTTTTACTTTCTCTTCCTCCTCCAGCTCTTTAACCTGTTTAAAATATTTTTTAACGTCAGCCGGTTTTGACTCTTTTTTTAAATAAAAGTTTTCTAAAATCTCTGCGCCGATATTGGCCAGCGCCTGCACGCCTTTCTGATGATCAGCTATTTCATACTCTCCGTCTTTCTCAACAATAACTCCTTGTGAAATCAGCTCGTGAATCATAATAATGGCCGGGTAATAATATTCTTCTTTTTCGGTTTTATTCTTTAAATAATCGCAAATAGTCCCCATTTTGGCCTGAAACTGTTTTCTTAAAATTTCGTCATCCTGGCTGTGCCTCTCCCACAGCAATTTTGCGGCTAAAGTCTCGGCTTTAAGTTCTTCAATAACGTCAGCGACCTTGTCCGAACCGATTTTTTTATAAATTTTTTCGTCATCGGTGGAAAGAATTGAATGGCCAAATTCATGAAGGGAGGTTTCAATTATGGCCGCCTCTTTATAGCCTTCGGAGTTTACTTTTTCTCCAGGAAAGGCTTTTCCTAAAAGAGGAATCTGTTTGGTTTTAGCCAATTCGGCAATAGTGTTAACGTGGCTGGCAATAAATCCTTCTCCGGTTTCCGCCTGGGTTATGGAAGCTAAATTAGGACCAAAGGAAAAGTACTGAGTATTAAAGACCTGACGAGGTACCTCATAAGGCTCGCCCAAAACGTCTTTGTTCAAATCAACAATATTTTGAGCTATGGGTCTATATTCATCTGCCAATTTTTCTAATTCCTTCGTGTATCCACTCCGAAAAGCCAAACGTAGTTCAATATCAACTTTTTCCGCCTCACGAGCCACTTCGGTACTGCCCTGGGGAATAATCATTAAGGGGCATCCGGCTAAAGCTAACTCTTGGGTTTTTGCATTTAAATTGTCCCACATTTCATCAAGCTTTTCTGGGTCAATTTCTTTTGAACCATAAGCTTGCGCTACTTCCCTTAAAAAACCCGGCAAACCTTCATAGGAGGGAGGAATTTTTTCTTCTTGAATAAGTTTTTCCACTCTTTGGGCTAAGGTTTCTATCCTTCCGACCAGGCGGGACCATTCAAATTGAAAAACTTCGCCATAAGTTTTTACGTCCGGAGTTTCACCGTCAGCTGTATGAAGGTCATAAACATATTCAGCCCCCCTTTCCCCTGCCAGTTCTGTTTCGGCAGAGCCGCCCGGAGCATCAGCCAACTCTATCTGTTTAACATAAGCCTGGTCAATATATTTGCCCAACAAAGCGGCTGCGTCTAAAAAAAGTTCTAATTCCTCCCGGGTAATTCCTATCTTTTTGAAAGTTTCTTCCGGAATTTCCCCTACCCAACGTTTTAACAAAACCGCCTGGGCTAACTGCCTTTCGGAGGAAGCTAATATCATTGACCGCCAAGCGGAAAGATTAACGTCCCTTAATTTTTCAATGCCGCCAAGGTACTGCAATCTTAGATTAGTTTCCATTTCGCCCCGGTCTGAAAGCGTTTCTCTTAACTCTTTGGTCTCCGGATCATAAGCCGCTCCCGCCCATTCGCGGCATTTGCCTTCAAAAAAATCTCCGGCGTATTTATCCCATTTCTCCGCCACAACTTCATCTGCCTTTTCAAAAATTTCCTCTACGCTCTCAATTTTCTCCGGGCAGCCCGGCCAGCCCTCTTGCTCAATTGATGTTTTTAAAAGACCCCTTATTTCTCTGGAAAAATCAATATATTCAGGCAACTTTTCGCCCTTTTTTAAAACATTCATTCGGTTTGTCTGGTCCGGATTAAAATTTTCGCCGAATCTTGGGTTTTCAAAACCTTCTCTCATATTGGCCGATAATAAATTAAATAAAACTGGTTAATCAGTCGGGCTGCGCAGAATTGAACTGCGATTACACGCACCCGAAGCGTGTGTAATAGCCTTTATACCACAGCCCGCGAAATATTTTCTTTTATTTCTTTATTAAATTATCGTCTTTTAGAATCTTTTTTATTATAACATACAGAATAACCATAACAATGATAAACGTCATTAAAGAACTAATAATTGAACCAATATTAAATAATGACCCGGCAATATTAAATGTTAAATTAGGAAAATCTTTTACTGGTACGATTAAATCAACGAAAGGGGTAAACAAACCCCTGACAATTGAATCAATCAAATCTTTTGAGGTCTGGGCGACAATCACGCCGATAGCCAGACCAATAACAGAATACTCTTTAAAGAATTCAAGCAAATCTTTGGTAAAATTTTTATACCCGCCAATGGCGATTTTTTGTTTTTTTTCTTGTTCCATATTTTTAATTTAAAAATTATGTGGACCTAGGCAGAATCGAACTGCCGCCTCCGCAATGCGAATGCGATGTCATACCACTAGACCATAGGCCCAAAAATAAACTACTATTTTTAATTTTCAATAAAATCAATGCTTTCTATCACAACATCCTGCAACGGATGATCATTCCCATTAACTTCCATTGCCTCAATTTTTTCTATTATATCCAGGCCGCTTACAACATAACCGAAATTGGTGTGTTTGCCGTCAAGCCAGGGCGTGGATTCGGCCGTAACGACAAAAAACTGCGAACCGTTGGTGTTGGGCCCGGAATTAGCCATAGCCAGACTGCCCCGCACTAATTTATGCCCATTAATTTCATCCTGAAACTTATAACCCGGCCCGCCGGTCCCGTCATCCGCCCAGTTATCGTCTTTACTTAACGGGTCGCCTCCCTGGATCATAAAATTCTTTATTACCCGATGAAATTTTGTCCCGTTATAAAACCCCTTCTTCGCCAAATTCAAAAAATTATTTACGGTCAAAGGAGATTCTTGCCCGTAGAAACTGACGGCAATATCGCCGAAATTAGTTTTAATTACGGCCTGGCTCGTTCCGGAAGCTAAATCTTCCAGCTGAATTTGATTTTCTTCGGCAGTATCACTCGGCGCCGATGATTTCTTTGTAGGCTTTAATTTGGGCGTCATACCTTCGTTTATATCATTTATTCTCTCCACTACCCCGCTCTCATTATAGCTGGACATAATTTCCAGGGCATTCTCCTCCGTCATTATACTGGTTTTCCGGATACAGCCGGAGACAATAAATAAAATTATAATTAATAAAAATATTTTTTTCATATAACGTTTACGTTAAATAATGTTGCGTTAATAATACACACTGCCATGTACTGTTACAACCGGATTTTGCACAATTATTTTAGAGTCTTTACAAAATAATTGGAATTTCCTTTTTGCCGGCTACATATTCCTGATAATGGCCAAGGTATTCTGCGTGATGTTTATTAAGCGGTTGCGGTAAATTGTCTAAAGGAAAAAATTTTAACGACAAGGATTCCTCATCGCTTTTAAGCTGTCCGGAAAAATTGTTTACCAGAAATACCATAAGCACCGATTGAGTCATATCTCCATTCGGATAGGTAGCTTCGTAAAGCGGCATCCCGGAATATATGCCAAACAGTACAGGATTATGGATCTTGAGGCCGGTTTCTTCAAGAACTTCACGCTTGATGCCCTCAAGTACAGTTT
>CAZCKV010000078.1:0-3648 GCA_964499385.1 uncultured Gammaproteobacteria bacterium
TTCCAATTCCTCGCTTTTAAGAGGCGTATTAATTTCCCCCAAAACGCCAAAACGAATGCCGTCCATTTCAATTTGATAAATCGTCAATTCTTTGTCTTTTCTTGCACAATTTATCCCGTAAACCATAATCCCCCTCACTTCATATTCTCCCGGACTGCTGATTAAAAATCCTTCTTTCAAACCGACCGGCCCTTTGTCTTTCGGGTCCGTTGAAACAAAAATCGTCGCCTTGGAACCAGGGCCTTTCAGGCCGACATTTTTGGGACCATGGGGGTCAATCAAAAGAACGTCCCTATTGTTTTGCAGCTTAAAACAAGATTGTCCGTACCAAGTAATCTTCATTTTGATATTTTAACATTATTTTTTAAGCAATTTTTTATACAAATCCAAATATTTTTGGGCTGATTTCTTCCAAGAAAAATCTTTTTTCATGGCATTCTTTTGCAGTCGTTGCCAAACGTTTTTCTGATAATAAATGCTTACGGCTCTTTCAACGCTTTTCATAAATTCTGACAAGGAATATTTTTCAAAAACGAAACCCGTTCCCCTAACCTTATTTTTAAAACCAAATTTTTCCACAGTGTCGGACAATCCTCCTGTTTTCCTGACAATCGGTATTGTTCCGTAACGCATGGCAATCAACTGGGACAAACCGCAAGGCTCAAAGCGCGAAGGCATTAAAAAAATATCCGCTCCGGCATAAATTCGTTGGGCCAGTTTAGAATCGAATTTAATACAGGCGACAACTTGCCCGGGATGCTTTCCGGCGATATCTTCAAGCATTGTCTCATATTTCCTTTCTCCTTTTCCCAGAAAAATAATTTGTCCGCCCAATCCAACAATTTGATTGACCGCTTGACAGACCAAATCTATGCCTTTTTGAACGTCTAACCGTGAAATCATCGCCAATAACGGGACTTCCGGATCTTTTGCTAATCCCGTCTCCTCCTGCAGGCCTATTTTGTTAATGACCTTCAAGTCCAGGCTGTTAACCGAATAATTCTTCCTTATAAATTTATCCGTTTCCGGTTTGAATAATTCCGTATCAATTCCGTTAACAATGCCATATATGTCTTCTTTTCTTTTTTGAATAACTTCCTTCAGCCCCCGCGCATAATAGGTTTTCGTTTTTATTTCCCGCGCATAAGTCGGACTGACCACGCTGATTAAGTCGGAATTAAGAATCGCCTGCTGAACAACGTTAAAATTATTTCCATAAGGACCGGGCGATTTTTCCAATAAGGAAGGCGTTTCATTTCCCTTTAATTCCAAAAAATCCAAAACTCGCGAATAATTCCAACAGCCCTGGATTAAAAGGTTGTGAATGGTAAAAAATGTCTTTATCTTGTCTGCCTGCTTGCCGGCAGGCAAGACCGGCAGACGGGACTCCGCCGCTTTATCAATATCGCCGTTTTTTATTCTTAATAACAAGGGGACTATTCCGGCATGCCAATCATGGCAATGGACGATGTCGGGAATCCAATCAATCATTTTAAACATTTCCGTAACCACTTTGGAAAAGAACAAAAATCTGGCAAGGGATGAAAATTTCTGAATGTCCAAATAAACCCCTTTATCACTAAGATAATAATTGTTTTTTATCAAATAAATGGGAACTCCTGTTCGTTTGTCCGCGTCGGGCAAAAAGGTCTGGAAAATTTCCACTGCTTCTTTTTTTCTGTCAATCCGGACTTCAAATGACGATATTTTTTTTAAAGAAACAAGTTTTTCTTTTTCTAAAACCTGATAAAAAGGAAGAGCTATTCTTGCGTCATGACCGGCCCTCCTGATCTCTTTCGTCAACGAGCCGATAACATCGGCAATGCCTCCCACTTTTAAAATCGGATTGACTTCTGAAGCAACAAACAATACCTTCATTTTAACATTTAACAATTTAAATAAGCCTGTCTTTTCCCACGATTAAATTTAATTTTTCCTTTGCCATCTCAATTAAAGCAGGCGTTTTTAACATCTTGTTTTGATCAACTTTGATCAACACTTCTTGATTTGCTTTTTTGGACTTCACTTCAAGTTTTTTAATAAAAAATAAGCTGTCTCTCTTTTCTTTTTTCCTCAAAAACCAAAAATTCTTCTCCGGGGACCCCATTAAAACTTCCAAATAATCGTCTTTGGGATTGCTTGCCGATCTCGGCCAATCCGGCTCCACGGACATTCTTAGAAAACACAGTAAATCCAGATTGATAACTTTGACTGTTTTTACCTTTCGAGGAATAATTTGATATTTGCCGTCAGCCTTCAAAACGGTTTTGGAGGCATCAAATTCCAAAGATGAAAAAAATTTCTGGCCGTTGATTTTCCCCACATTAACCTCTTGTATTCGGCGGGCGGAAATGACATCACAAGCATATTCATTGACCGGCAGGCCTAAAACATAAGCCATCAAAGAATTTTGCTCCGTGGGAATAAATCCCAGAACTGCCTGCGTTCCGGCTATGGGCAAGGCCGCCTGGCAAAAAGTTTGGTCACTGCCAATAACGACGATTGTCGGCGTTTCTTTTTTAAGAATCCCTTCTATTATTTCTGAAACGCTTCTTAAGATGGAGAGCTGGTGCTTTTTCCCGGCAATATCCAAACTTGCCAATCTGGTTTCTGTTTTAGAAACCGTTTTAGCGTATTTTTTCTCCACCAAAAAAGAATCGTAAATATAAAAATACATAGTCGGTTGCTCTAATTCCCAATTTCTCCGTTCTAACAAGCCGGCGCCCGCAAGACGATAAACAAATCAAATGACCAAAAATTAGGTTAATTGGGCTGATTTTATTCGCTTATTTCTTCTTCTTTTTGTTTTTTCTTCTCCTTAGGACTTTGTGAAAATTCTCCACCCACTTTACACTTGCCATTAAGAATCGCTCCTTCGTCTATGGCCAAAACCCGACAATTGATATCTCCTAAGACCTTTGCGGTTGAGGACAATTCTATTTTCTCTTCCACGTTTAAATTGCCTTTTATTTCGCCGGCAATAGAAGCGTTTTTGGCTTTAATGTCCGCCTCAATCATTCCCGTGTCTCTTAAAGCAAGGTCATTTTGCGTTTCTAAAGAGCCTACCAATTGTCCTTTAACGACTACGTCTCCAAAAGCGCTGAAAGAGCCTTCTACTTTTACTCCTGTCCCGATGATCGTTTCCGCGTCCTCGGATTTTATTTTTGAATCTTTACTGAACATAAGTAAATAATTAAAATTTATTATTAATTGACGTACAATACTATAAGGAAACCTTGAAATTACTTCGAGCTTCGCAAATGAAAAAATTAGCATTTTTTCATTTGGCTCACCTCTCGTAATTATAATAACAAACTTGTTAAAGTTGGTCAATAAGTTAATATAAATATTTCAGCACCTTATAAACGAATATCAACTAAATCAAGGAGGAATTTATCATGGATTATTATGAAAGTATGTTCTATGTTTATGTTTTAAAGAGAGAAAGGCAATTGAAAAGTGGTAAGGCAAATATGGCTCTAAGAGAACGGTTAAAATTAGAAAGGTGAAGGGTTGACAAAAAAGAAAAAACATGCCATAATAAGAACCTGACTTTGTCAGAACCTTGAAATTAAATTATTATTGTATAGAAATTAAGGTAATTTAATTATAAAAACAATAAAATAATCTTTACAAAAAAAGGAGGAA
>CAZCKV010000079.1:0-3646 GCA_964499385.1 uncultured Gammaproteobacteria bacterium
TCTATTTTGATATAATACTTTCATGTTTGTCAACAAAAGAAAAAGAAAATCAAACTGGCGAAGCCGGCCAATCGGAAAACAAAAAACAAGAAAGAAAAATTTTAAAAAATTTCTGTTCTTTTTAATTTTAATTGTTTTAATCTTTTTTGTTTTATTTACCGGAACATTGGCTTGGTTAAGCAGCAATCTTCCTCACCCCGACAAGCTTTTGCAAAGAAACGTCGCTCAAAGCACTAAAATTTATGACCGAACCGGGAAAATTGTTCTTTATGAAATATTTGCCGAACAAAGAAGAACTTTGGTTAATCTTTCCGATATTCCCGAAAATCTGATCAACGCCACCCTGGTGGCGGAAGACAAAGATTTTTTCAAACACTCCGGTTTTGACTTAAAAGCGATTTTCCGGGCTTTATTTATTGATGTCTTAAGAGGAGGAAAGGTCCAGGGCGGTTCAACCCTGACTCAACAATTTATTAAAAACGCTTTTTTAAGCCCGCAAAAAACCTACCAGAGAAAAATAAAAGAGCTTATTCTGGCTTATCAAATAGAAAAAAAATATTCAAAACAGGAAATCTTACAAATGTATTTTAACGAGATTCCTTATGGGTCAAACGCTTATGGAGCCGAAGCGGCAAGTCAAATTTATTTCGGCAAATCCGTTCGCGATTTAAGTCTTGATGAGGCGACCCTTTTGGCTGCTTTGACGAAAGCCCCGACCTATTATTCGCCAGACGGCGATCATAAAGATGAATTGATTCTCAGAAGGAACAATTTGTTGGATTCCATGGCTGAAGAAAATTATATCACCCAAGAGACGGCGGAAAAAACAAAAGAAATAAATACTCTGGAAAAAATAGTTTCCCGACATGAAAACATTGCCGCGCCTCATTTCGTCATGTACGTAAAAGGACTCCTGACTGAAAAATACGGCGAAAAAACGGTTGAACAAGGCGGCCTTAAAGTAATCACCACGCTTGACGCGGGCAAACAAAAGATTGCCGAGCAGACGATTGATAAATACGCTGAAAAAAATGAAAAAATTTTTAAAGCCACTAATGCCTCTTTAGTCAGTCTTGACGTTAATACGGGGCAAATTTTGGCCATGGTCGGTTCAAAAAATTTTTTTGACGAAACAATTGACGGACAAGTAAATGTTGCTCTTCAACCTCGTCAACCAGGCTCTTCTTTTAAACCAATTGTTTATGCCGTTGCTTTTGAAAAGGGATATACTCCAGAAACAATTCTTTTTGACGTAAAAACAAATTTCGGTCCCTCGGGCACTGGAGACGATTATATTCCTAAAAACTACAATGAAAAATATTATGGTCCGGTAACCATTCGTCAAGCTCTGGCCGGTTCTTTAAATATTCCCGGAGTTAAAATTCTTTATTTAAGCGGTTTAGACAGGGTTTTAAATCTGGCGCAAAGAATGGGCTATACCACCCTGACGGACAAAAGCCGTTACGGTTTGTCTTTGGTTCTGGGAGGAGGAGAAGTTAAACTTCTTGAACATACCGCCGCTTTCGGCATTTTTGCCCGGGAGGGGAAAAAGATTCCCACGGTTGCCGTTTTAAAAGTGGAAGACAGTCGGGGAAAAATTCTTGAAGAAAACGACGCCAAACTTTTTTCTCCTCAAGAAATTTTTTCTCCTCAAATTGCCCGCTTAATTAATGACCTCCTTTCAGATAATCAGGCACGGGCTTTTGTTTTCGGCCAGGAAAATTATCTTACTCTGCCTGATCGCCCCGTGGCGGTGAAAACCGGAACCACTAATAATTTTCATGACGCCTGGACAATCGGCTACACTCCTGATTTGGCGACCGGAGTCTGGGTTGGAAACAGCCGCAATGAAGCCATGGCTGACAAAGCGGACGGGTCCAACGTGGCCGCGCCTATTTGGCAGGAATTTATGTCCAAAGCTTTAAATAACACTCCGGCAAAAAAATTCACTCCGCCTGAACCGATTATCACAGACAAACCCATTCTTAAAGGAGAAATGCCGGGCGAAATTATTCTGGAAATTGACAAAACCTCGGGAAAACTAGCCACTGAGCTAACCCCTGTTTCTCAAAGGACTAAAAAAACGTTTAAAAAATATTATTCCATTCTTCATTACGTGGATAAAGACAATCCCCAGGGACCCGCTCCGGAAAATCCGAGCCTTGATCCGCAATATGACCGTTGGCAACAAGGAATAAAAAACTGGCTTGAAAAAATAAAACGGGAGGGAAGCAGTGAATTCACCGGAGAAATTCCCCCAACCGAGTATGATGATCTGCACATCCCGGCCAATCAGCCAAGTTTAAATATTGTTTCTCCGGAAAAAGGCGCTCTTGTTGACGAGCAGGTCCTGCCGGTTGAGTTAACTGCATCGGCTCCCCGGGGAATTAGTAAAATAATTTGTTATGTTGACGGCCTTCCCGCGGATTCCGTTTCCGTCAAAACAACCAGTCCCAATCTGACATATCAATGTTCCATTAACTTTGCCGGAATTAAATCGGGCGAACATAAAATTAAAGTTTCTGTTTTTGACGACATTGATAATGGTAAAAGCCAAGAAATTTGGATTATTACAAACAAGACATTTGACCGAAAAATCACCTGGCTAAACATAAAAAACAATGATTCTGTCTTGCAAAAAGATTTTCCTTTAAATCTGGATATTCTGGCTCCGGCTTTAAAAATAAAAATGGTCAGATTTTTTGTTCAAAGCCTGACATCATCGCAAACTTCTCTGCTTGGCACTATTTTTGACCCCGAAGCGGGCGGACATATCACCATAACCTGGAACATGGCTGATAAAGGAAATTATAAGCTATGGGCTGAAATAATTGATACGAGCGATCAAACTTTCATTGGAGAAGAAATACAAATTGAAATAAAATAAACCCTAAAGGGTGTGTTTTCTGCACTCGCTCGGAAAAGCAAAAATTTCGTTTTTGCTTTTCGCTCGCTCGCTTGAAAATAAAGAAATTTTCTAACGGGATTGACAAAAAACATAAAATATGGTTTAATAAAGACAATTAAATATATTCATTACAACTTAAATTAAAGGAGGGAAAAAAATGAAAAAGATTGCATTCGTTCTTTTGATTGGACTCATTATTCTTGGATGTTCGGAGACTAAAAAACTGACCTATCTCCAACACCGTCCGGTCGCCTGTATCTACCTTGACGGTTTCACCACCGTTAATGACGTAAAAAAAGTGGGAGAAGGTTTACGGATGGGAATAATCATTGTAAAAGAAAATATTAGCGGAGACATCTTCTCCGCAATGGTCATTCCGTATAAAGAAATCCCAAAAGGGACAAGAGTGAAGTTGATAAACATTCAGTACTCGCAGGGAAAGGGTGGCGGGAATGATTACTTCTTCTTAGTAGAAGAAGAGAAGTAATCAATAATCACAAAAAAAATAAAAATTCCAGCTTGAATCAGCTGGAATTTTTTTATTTAAATAAATAATCAAAAAAAGAACTTATCAAAGACAGAGAATCAACCCTTTCCATCTAAATTCGTAAAAACTTAAATGGAGTCGACCCTACCTCTTGCTCAATAAGAGCAAGGGTTGGTTCCTCTAAATGAGGTGATCCATCCACAGCTTCCGCTACGGATGCCTTGTTCATGTTATTCCCTATGTTTCCATGG
>CAZCKV010000080.1:0-3626 GCA_964499385.1 uncultured Gammaproteobacteria bacterium
CAAAACAATTTCCTGCTTTGCCACCCCTCCGGCAATTGAGCCAAATCTCCTTTTAATTCGTCAAATGAGTATAAAATAAATTTATCCCCCGATTTTAAGGGGGCTTTTTTCAGTTCTTGAATCAAGTGGTATGAATACCATCCAACTCCGGCTTTTCGTTTTTGATTAGCCCGAGAGGCATCAATTCCTATTACCATTATTTCATGGCTAAAATACTTCTTTTGTATGAATCCAAATTATCCAGGGCCATACCTGTTCCCCGCGCCACGGAAAGCAATGGTTCATCGGCTAAATAAGCGGGAACGCCTATTTCCCTGGTCAAAAGTTTATCAATATTTCTCAAAAGCGAACTCCCTCCTGACAAAACCATACCTTTTTCCATTACATCTGCGGAAAGTTCCGGCGGGGTGTCATAAAGCACTGATTTGACAGCTAAAACAATCGCTTTTAATTCTTCCTGTATCGCCTCGGTAATATCATCGGAACCAATTGTAATTACCCGGGGCAAACCGAGAATCATGTCTCTGCCTTTAATGTCTAACTTTAATTTTTTTTCCAAAGGCAAAGCTGAGCCAATCTTGATTTTAATCTCTTCAGCCGTTCTTTCACCTACGGCTAAATTATATCTTTTTCTGATAAAAGTAGCTATACTCTCATCAAATTTATTTCCCGCCACCCTTACTGAGGTACAAGACACAATTCCTCCCAGAGAAATTACCGCCGCTTCAGTGGTTCCCCCGCCAATGTCAATGATCATGTGGCCGGAAGCTGAACCAATGGGTATATTAGATCCGATGGCCGCGGCAATCGGCTCTTTGATAATATAAGCGGCTTTAGCTCCAGCGCGCATAGTGGCGTCCACTACCGCTCTTCTTTCTGAAGAAGTACAACCTCCGGGAACAGCCACCATTACTTCCGGCCTAAAAATATTAAAACGACCAATCACCTTGCCAATAAAATATTTCAACATCGCTTCTGTTGTCTTATAATCGGCAATTACCCCGTCTTTCAAGGGTCTTTTGGCCACAATCGTATCCGGGGTGCGACCAATCATCTCTTTAGCCTCGTCTCCCACGGCTAAAATGCTTTTATCTATGGTAGAAATTGCCACCACAGAAGGTTCGTTAGTGACAATTCCCTTATTTGGCAAATAAACCAGAATATTGGTTGTTCCTAAGTCAATGCCTATTTTTTTACCAAACATAAATTTTCTGTCTGTTTAAAATCCGATTATTATTTAACATTAATCTGATTTTCAACCATTTTTTCCCGGTATTTTGAATAATGCCGGATTAAAATGGATATTATCGTTGCCGCTGGCACGGCTAAAATCATGCCAATCGGGCCAGCCAGTTTTCCGCCGATTAACAAGGCTAAAATAACAATCAAGGGATCGAGACCAACTGCCTTGCGCATTACATAAGGAACAAGCAAATTATTTTCAATTTGCTGAACAACCACAAAAAGAATTAAGACAAATAAAGCCAAAGCCGGGGATTGAGTAAAGGCAACTAAAACGGCTATGGTGCCCGCTAACCAAGGACCGATATAAGGAATTACTTCTGTTAAGCCGGCAATCACCGCCAGGGTTAAAGAAAATTTTACGCCCAAAATCAATAAGCCCAAATAAACCATAACGCCCACAAACAAACAAAGTACTAACAATCCTCTGCCCCAAGCCCCGATTTCCTTCTGGATTGATTCAATAAAGTTAGCTAAAAAATCTTGATATTTACCCGGCACTAAAGAGTTGACAAAGGAACGCACAGACGCCTTTCTAATGGACAAATAAAAAGCCAATACAAAAGACATTACAACGGAAATAATTTTCCCCGCAACCGTGCCCAAAAAAGAAAAAACCGACAAAGTGCTTAAAGACGATTTTCCTATCCAATTGTTAAAAATTTCAAAAAATTGTCTTTGCGACTCCGGCTGGACGTTGGTTTGAAATTTATTGAAAATAGATTTTAAAAAATTTGGTATTTGTCCAGTGAAAATTTTGGTCTGTTCCACCACTGCCGGCACAATTGCGAAACCGACTAAAGTCAAAATCGATAAAATACCCAAATAAACAAAAATTGCTCCCAGCCAGCGAGGAATCTTTTTGCGCTCAAAATAATTGACCATGGGGTTAATAATCGCCGCTAATAATCCGGCAATCAGGACAATTAAAATGACGTCTCTTAATAAATACAAAATCCAAATGGCGGCTAAAACTAAAATAATTTTAATAATAGACCAAAGATCAAATTTAACTAAAACGTTATTATGATTTTCTTTCTCCATAATAAAAATTAAAAAATATATGCCTTAATTATTTAATAATTAAAAGTGAGTTAATTATATCGTTTTTTCCAAAAGACGCAAGAAGGCTTGTTTATCTTTAATCGGACCAATTAAAGATATATTTATATTTTTAAAAATGTCTTGGGCAACATTTTGAAGGTCTTCTATTTTAACCTTCCTAATTTCCTCCAACTTTTGGCTTGGCGTGAATGCCTTGCCAATGAGCAAAATTTGTTTTCCGTACCATTTAGCCAAGTTAGCTGAATCTTCCAAGTGCAGCCTGATTGAGCCCTCGAAATAATCTTTGGCTCTTGATAATTCTTCTTTTGTTACTCCTTTGTCTTTTGTTTTTTTCAATTCTTTTAATATAATCTCAGTTGCTTCCAGAATTTTGTCTTTATCCACGCCGGCAAAAACTCCGTAATTGCCAGTATCCTGATAAATATTCAGGTCCGTATTAATAGCATAAGCCAAGCCCTTCTTAACCCTGATTTCCGTGAATAAACGTGAGCTCATATTTCCCCCCAAAATAACCGATAATAATCTCAGAGCTTCTATTTTCGGGTGAGTATAATGATAAGCCAAGCCGCCTAAAGCAATCTGGACTTGTTTTAAATCTTTAAAAAGAATTTTGATTCTATGTTTTCCTTTGTTTTTTTGCGGTTCAAAAACATTAAATCCGTTTTTCTTTGCCTTCCCCCGCTCTTGGCCAAAATATTTTTTTACCAAATTGAAAATTTCCGATTTTTTTACCCCGCCGGAGACGGAAATAACCATCCGGTTCGGTTGATAAAAAGACTTTTTATATTCTAGTAAATCCCGACGACTCATTTTTTTAACGTCGCTTAGCTGGCCGCTGATCAACTGACCGAGCGAATGATTTTGATAAAGAGTGCTTTCAAAAAAATCATTGATATAGAAGAGAGGATTTTCCTGGTACATTTTAATCTCCTCTAAAATCACTCCTTTTTCCTGATGGAATTCTCTCGGGTCAAAAAGCGAATTAAAAAGCATATCTGATAAAACATCCAGGGCAATTTCTATTTTATTGTTGACTGTTTTTATCCAATAGCCGGTATAATCTTTACCGGTAAAAGCATTATAATCAGCGCCGATGCCGTCTAATTCTTGGGCAATAGCCAAACTGCTGGGACGTTTTTTGGTTCCCTTAAACATCATGTGTTCTATAAAATGAGAGGCGCCGTGTAGATTGGAAGGTTCATAGCGGGAACCAATCGGCAATAAAACTAAAGTAGTTGCTGTTTTTGAGCTTTTTTTGGGAATAACCACTAATTTTAAACCGTTGGAAAATCGTACTTGGCAATACATAATTAAACCAT
>CAZCKV010000081.1:0-1842 GCA_964499385.1 uncultured Gammaproteobacteria bacterium
GCTCCGTTGTCCGAATTTTTTTAGCTTGCGGAGAAATTTGTGGCATTATATAATTGAGGTTAAGAAGTTAGTAAAAGGCTTTGATAGAATTATAGCTGTTTCGGAAAACACGAAAAATGATATAATAGATCTTTGCGGGATTAGCGAAGATAAAGTTGAGATTGTTTATTCAGGTGTGGATGAGGGCTGTGTAATTATTGACAGAAACGATAAAGTCCTTAAAAAAATTAAGGAAAAATATAATTTATCCGATAAATTTATTTTATTCTTGGGGACCTTAGAACCGCGAAAGAATATTATCGGTCTGATAAAAGCTTATAATGAATTCAGGGAAAACAACGGTCGTTTTAAGGAAATAGGATTGGTTATAGCCGGCGGTAAGGGTTGGAAGGGAAAAGGAGTTTTAGCTGAATGGAAGAAATCAAAATATAGAAAAGACATAAAGTTTTTAGGTTATATTCCTAAAGAGGACAAGGTTTATCTTTATAATTTAGCTTCTGTTTTCGTCTACCTTTCCTTTTATGAAGGGTTTGGTCTCCCCCCCCTAGAAGCCATGGCTTGCAGTGTGCCGGTAGTAGCTAGTTTTGCTTCCAGCCTGCCCGAAGTGGTAAAGGAAGCGTCTATCCTGGTTGACCCTTATAAAACCAGGGAGACAGCTTTAGCTTTAAATAATATTTTATCTGACGAAAAATTGAGAAATAATTTAATAGAGAAGGGTAAAACAAGAGCAGCTGGATTTAACTGGCGAGAAGCAGCAAGAAAATATATAGATATTTTTAAGGAATTTTAAAATAATAAAATAATAAAATAAAAGATAAAAAATGTCCCTGTTAGATTTTTAAGTTATTTTATTATTTTATTTTTAAGACTATGACAGGATTTAAAAATTTAATATCTTTAAGTCGAACGCCTAAAAAGGCGGCTGGGGAAAAGCCGGCAGTTAAACTTTTGGATTTTCTTATTATTAGCTTTATTGTTTTAATATTTCTTCTTTGCCCCTTGTTTTTTACCGGTCAGGTTTTATCAGGGCTGGGTTTTGAAAAAATGACGTTATTTTATTTCCTTGTTTTGCTTGGCAGCGTTATCTGGGTGACCAAGGGAGTAATAGAAGGGGAGCTGGAATTGAAAAGGACACCGCTTGATTGGCCAATTTTAGCGTTGGTGGTTGTTTTTATCGCCGCGACAATTCTTTCCGTAAGCCCGAAAGACAGTTTATTGGGCTCTTATGGGAATATAACAAAGGGTTTGGTTGGTATAATTGTTTTTTGCCTGTTTTATTACTTACTGGTTAATAACATTAATCCAAGAAGAATAAAAGTAATATTTTGGTCTTTGATAGTCTCTTCTTTTTTTATTACTTTTTATTCTTTGCTTCAGCTATTGGGTTTTTTCGTTTTACCCTTACCTTTTACCCAAGCAATTAGTTTTAATCCCATAGGCTCTCTTTCCGGTTTAACGATGTTTCTTATTTCGTGCCTGCCTTTATTAGTCATCACGGCTGCGCAAATAAAAGAGATTCATCCCAACCTGAATGGATTGGTTGCCGTTGTTTTAAAGTTCATTATTATTTTAGCTATTTTAGGCAATTTAGTTGTTTTAGCTTTATTGAACGGCTTTACTTTTTGGCCAGCGGCCATTGTGGGTGTAGTTATTGTTCTGATGTTTTTTCTTTCTAAAATTATTCATATTTCGAGTAATAATTTAATTATACCTTTGAGCGTTTTTCTTTTTCTTATTATCCTTTTGGTTTTGGGCAATTTTAATATAATGAATCTAAATTTACCGGCTGAAGTGAGTTTATCCAGGGGTGCTTCCTGGGATATTGCCAAGAACAGCTTAAAA
>CAZCKV010000081.1:1852-3602 GCA_964499385.1 uncultured Gammaproteobacteria bacterium
AAGTAAATCCTATATTTGGTTCTGGTCCAGCTACCTTTTTTTACAGCTTTTCTAGCTTCAGGGGGATTGATTTTAATGCCTCGCCTATCTGGAACGTGCGTTTTAATAACGGGAGCGGAATTATTTTTGAGCTATTGGCTACCGTTGGCGTTGTTGGAACATTAGCTTTTTTAGTTGTCGGTTTAATAGCTTTATCTATCTCATTTTTAGCTTTAATAAAAATTAATGATAAAGAAGTTGCCTCTCTCCTCTTGGCGCTATTTGCCAGTTTTGTAACTATAATTATTTTTGCTTTGCTTTTTTCTTTAAGCAATAGCATGATATTGTGGTTGATTTTAATCTTTTTCCTGATGGTTTCTTCTGCTATCCGTCTTTATCCGGAGAAACTTAAGTCTTTGAAAATGTCGTTCCGGTCTTCCCCTAAATATGCCTTGGCTTTGGCGGCTGTATTTTTGTGCGTCAGCGCCGGAGTTGTAGTTCTTTTTACCATGGGGTTAAAAATGTATTTAGCTGACGTCTACGCTAAAAGATCGCTGGCTATTGAAGATACTAATAGCAGGATTGCCCAATTAAATAAATCAATTGCTCTTTTTCCTTACGAAGATAGCTATTATATTGATTTAGCTAATTATTATATGGCGTTGGCTAACCAGGAGGCAGCTGGTGCGCAGGATCCGACAAAAATTCAGAACAATCTAGGCCAGGCGATTGAGATGGGTAAGAAAGCCGTTGATATTTCTCCCAATAAAGCCGCTAATAATGAATCTTTAGCCTTAATATATGAAAATGCCAGTTTATATACCAGGGAGGCTTTGGAATGGGCGGAAAATTTATATAATAAAGTTAGGGAGCTTGAGCCGGATAACCCGACGCCGTTAATGCGTATTGCTTTAATAAATATGGCCCGGTCTAACGCCGAGGAGAATGAGAGCGAGAAAGAGTATTACATCAACGAGGCTATAAAGAAATATGATGAAGCTTTAGAAAAAAAGAGTGATTTAGCGCCTGCTTATTATGGGAAAGCTATCGCTTATGAGAAATTAGGCAACAATGACGAGACAATTGAGCAGTTAAAGAAAGCTGTAATTTTATCTAGAGATAATATAGATTACCGTTTTGAGTTAGGCAAGCTGTATTTCAACCGCGGCGTTTCCCGGCTTGATTTATCGCAAAGCGCCTCTCGAGAGCTTACTGAAGAAGAGATAAGCGGAGAAGAAGGAGAAAGTGAAGACTTAAGCGTTGAATCAAGTCAGGCAACTGGCGTTGATGTTGTCCGTAATGAAGACTTAAATATGGCAGAACAGATTTTTTACAGCATCTATCAACTAAACCCAAAACACGCTAACACCCTTTATAGCTTAGCTCTGCTCTATCAAAAAACGGGGGAGACAAGTAGCGCCCGTCAGGCGGTCAAAGAGCTTCTTGAAGTAGTCCAGGGAGACGGGCAGGCAGTCCAGGCAGTCCAGCAGCAATTCCAGGGGTTGTATTAAATAACAAAAAAGCAAGAAAACGATAAAACAATAAAACAAAAAGGCGTTCTTGTGACAGGTCGCCTTTTTGTTTGATGAAAAGAGTAAATATGGATATAATTTAATTATGGCTGAAATAAAAAACAAAAAAATTATAGTGGCTATGTCCCCGCATAAATCCCTTCGGGATTCTGCGGGGCAGGCCACCGCCAAAGCGGGGCAGGCAGGCGGCGATGAAAGAAGGCGCGTAATCGTGGCCATGTCCCCGCACAAATCCCTTC
>CAZCKV010000082.1:0-3560 GCA_964499385.1 uncultured Gammaproteobacteria bacterium
CCAGTCCCTTAAATGGTAATTTTGAGTTCTCTTGCCAAGCCCTTTTTGACCAAGCCACTTAACCATTTTATTAAAGGACTCGGCTGGGGTTAAACCATTAATCGGTTCTGAATTGATAATTTCCCCTTCTTCCACATTGGTATAGGCACCTTGATTAAAGTCCCAGACATTTTTTGGCTTTATTACCGGAATAATTTCTAAATTGAATTTCCTGGCAAACTCCCAATCCCTTTGATCATGGGCGGGAACCGCCATTATGGCTCCGGTGCCGTAAGCGGCTAAAACAAAGTCAGAAATCCAAACGGGAATTTCTTTATTGTTTACCGGGTTAATCGCGTAAAAACCGGTAAAAATGCCTGTTTTTTCTTTAAATAATTCCGTCCTTTCCAAATCTGATTTTGTTTTGGTTTTCTCAAGATACTCTTTAATGTCTTTTTTTGTCTTTTTATCCTTACTTCTTTGTAAAATATCCCCGACCAAGGAATGTTCCGGAGATAAAACCATAAAAGTCGCGCCCCATAAAGTGTCCGGTCTGGTAGTAAAAATCTTTAAATTCTTATTAATGTCTTTAATTTTAAAAATCACTTCGGTTCCTTCGCTTTTGCCAATCCAATTGATTTGAGCTATTTTTACTTTTTCAATAAATTCGGTTTGTTCCAAACCTTTAATCAGCCTATCGGCGTATTTGGTAATCTTAACAATCCACTGGCTTAAATTTCTGCGGCTTACCCCGGCTCCGCATCTTTCACATTCACCGTTTAGGACTTCTTCATTGGCTAAGCCGATTTTGCAACTCGGACACCAATTAATAGGCATTTCTTTTTTATAAGCCAGACCCTTTTTAAACAGCTGAATAAAAATCCATTGGGTCCATTTATAATACTTGGGGTCGGTGGTATTAATCTCTCTCTCCCAATCAAAAGAAAAACCCAATTCTTTCATTTGTTCTTTAAAAAACTTTGTATTTTCCTTAGTTATCTCCTGGGGTTTTCTTTTTTCTTTTATGGCGTAATTTTCCGTGGGTAAGCCAAAAGCGTCCCAGCCCATGGGAAAAAGGACATTATATCCCGACATTCTTTTAAACCTGGCATAGACGTCCGCTCCAATGAAAGAAAAAGCATGCCCTATGTGCAGGCCCGAGCCCGAAGGATAAGGAAATTCCACTAAAATGTATTGCTTTGGCTTTTGAAAAAGGCTTCTGGCTTGATGCAGACCCAGTTTATCCCAGATACGCTGCCATTTTTCCGCGATTTTCTTGGAATTTCCCCTGTTTTTATCCTGTTGATAACCCATATTGACTAATTACGTTAATATGCTAAACTGCTAACCAGTTAGAATAATTTAATCGTAGCATAAATTTCTATTTATGCAAGATGAAATATCTAAATTTAGCCATTTAACGCTGAAAAACGCGGGAAAAAACATCGTTTTAAACGTTGTTTATCTTTTCCGTTTTTGCCTTAAGTGTCAAAAACGGTTTTTTTCTTATAAAAAACCTTTTTTAGCCGCCGTTATTATTGTCGCGGCTATTTTTTCTTTTTCTCAAATAAACTCTATTTTTAACAAAAATTCTCTTTCAAAACGGCTTTTGGCTAAAATAAATTTACAAAAACAAGTTACGGTTGAAACTGGCCTGCCGGTTATTCCAACTAATGAATCAAAGCAGGATTTTCAAATCGCCGCCTGGCGCGAAGATGACAATATTTTTGATTTAAGCGATGATTCGGAAATTGCCTTGATTTTCGGCGGAAGCGTATTGGTGGCGCCGGAAACCGAGCTTAATGAAAATGACATACCCCGTCAAACCCGCACTGAAACGGAAATTTACATTGTTCAACCCGGAGACACCATCAGCAGCGTAGCTCAAAATTTAGGCCTTAAATGGAGCACTGTTCTTTGGGAAAATAATCTTAGTTATTGGTCCGTTATCAGACCGGGCGACAAACTGAAAATCCTTCCGGTGGATGGAGTAACCCACGCCGTGAAAAAGGGAGAAAATCTTTCTTTTATCGCCGATAAATACAAATCCTCCTCTCAAAAAATTGCTGAAATTAATAATATAAACGAAGAGTCAACTCTTCAACCTGGAACGGTTTTAATCATTCCGGACGGAACCCCTCCGCCGCCTCCGGCGCCGGCAAAACCCACATACGTTCCCGCGGCTCCGCAACTGGTTCAGGAAGATTATTCCGACTATTGGTCTTGGCGCAAAAACACTGATTGTTATCGTTTCGTTTCTCTGCAATGCACTGACTGGGCCGCTTTCAAATGGGCAACTGAACAGGGTCAATGCGTACCGAGCTGGAGTCACGCCAAATACTGGTTCGGCAGAGCTCAAAAAGCGGGATATGAAACCGGTTCCGTTCCCCGCCAAGGAGCAATTATGGCTCTGACCTGCACCAGCTGGGTTTGCGGCTATTACGGCCACGTGGCTTATGTTGAAGATTTTGACGAAAATACGGTAACCATTTCTGAAATGAACGGATTAAAACGCCGCGAACAATCAACCCGCTCTTTTAAAAACGTCACTAATGAATGGCAGGGCGGATGGAAAATCTTAGGTTATATTTACCCCGCTAAATAGACCTAATTTTTATTTAACAATTCCATAATTCAGCCCTTGACAAATTTTCAAAATAATTTATACTTTAAATAATAAAAGCTCTTTACAAAAGAGAAATTTCAGAAAGAAAATTTATTCAAAACTAAAAAATGGAGGAAAAATCATGAAAACAAAGTTGATTTTGATTATGTTTCTCTTTGCGCTTGTTTTTTCAGGTTGTAAAAAGAAAGAGGTTCCTGCCCCTCCCGTGGTAAAAGAAGTTATAAAAATAACTGAAGAACAATTTTTCCAGGGGTTAGGTGAGCGTACAGATGTTAAGAACCTAAAAATTGGTGATTCTCTCGTTGTGGCAATAAGTCCCGGCGAAGTGCTTTCTCCTTCTGCAAAATTTGCAGTTGTAAAACCATTCAAAGCAAATTTGGGTTATTACGAATTACTTCCGGTTTCAAAAAAATTACCTTTAACGATTGTTTGGGTGGGAAAAAAAGGTTCACATCTTCTTGTGTCAGATTATCCGGACCTCCGAGATTATTTCAAACCAGAAGACAATTTTCTTGTCTTGGACCCAAAACCAGCGTATTCTGTACGGGTCGGAAGCAAGGAATATTGGGTTGGACCAAGCGGAAAATTTTGGAAGACGAGATAGTCTTTCTCACATTATCAAAAAACCCTCATTTTCTTTTAATGAGGGTTTTTTATTATTATCAAACTACTTACAATTTAAATTTTGGAGGACAAAAAAAGAGCGGAATCATCCCGTCCCTTTTATTTTTTTCCTCTTAATAATTTATCTTCTGTTTCTACCCAGGTCGGACCTAGACAGACTTTGTCGTGATTTAAAACTCGCAAACTTAATTCTGGTTTTGAATAAACCCAGCACCAGTGTCTTGGTGCTGGGTAAAAGTTATTGCAAAGGGTAGAGGATTGACAAATCTTAAAAATAATTTATACTTTAAATAATAAAAGCTCTTTACAAAAAAATTTCAGAAAAAAAATA
>CAZCKV010000083.1:0-3507 GCA_964499385.1 uncultured Gammaproteobacteria bacterium
CCTGTGAATTTCCTGTTCCATGTGGACCAATTTCTTTGTTTCCTCTTCCAGCATTTTAGTCGTGGGAATGCCGGTCCAGAGGGAAACCACCCGGGCGATTTCTTCAGCTCCGATTTCTTCTTTTAAAATGCGGCAATCTTTTTGGATATTGGCCAATTTCTTCTGGAAGACAATGATATTTTTTTCCAGCTCAGGAATCTGACCGTGTTTGATTTCCGCCACCTTTTGCAGGTTAGCTTCTCTTTCGGCGATTTCCGCCTGTTGTTTCAGTTTGTCAATTTCTCCTTTCATTTTGTTAATTTCGGTGATGATGTCTTTTTCCGTTTTCCAGCGAAGAGTGAAATCCTTGATTTTTTCTTTTAAATCGGCCATTTCCTTTTTGTATTTTTGAAGTTGCCTTTTGTCTTTTTCTTTTTTTAGAACCGTTGTTTCAATTTCCAGTTTTTTCAATTTTCTTTTCAACTTGTCCAGTTTTTCCGGCTGGCTTTCAATTTCCATGCGCAGGGCAGAAGCGGCTTCGTCCATCAAATCAACCGCTTTGTCGGGCAGAAAACGGTCCGTAATGTATTTTTTGGAAAGTTTGGCCGCGGTAAGCAAAGCTTCGTCGGAAATCTTGATTCCGTGATGGACTTCGTATTTTTCTTTAATGCCCCGAAGAATGGCAATAGTGTCTTCAACCGACGGTTCGGCGACGTAAACGGGCTGGAAGCGGCGTTCCAAAGCCGCGTCTTTTTCCACGTATTTTTGGTATTCTTTCAAAGTGGTGGCGCCGACGCAGTGTAATTCGCCGCGGGCCAGAGCGGGCTTAAGCATATTGGAAGCGTCAATAGCCCCTTCAGCTCCGCCGGCCCCGACCAAGGCGTGCAATTCGTCAATGAAAAGGACGTAATTGCCCGCTCTTTTTATTTCTCTTAAAACCGCTTTTAACCTGTTTTCAAATTCCCCCCTGAATTTGGTGCCGGCCACCAGACTGCCCAGATCAAGAGAGATTAACACTTTTGATTTCAACGATTCAGGGACGTCTTCGTCAACAATCCTTTGAGCCAGTCCTTCAACAATGGCGGTTTTTCCCACTCCGGCTTCGCCGATGAGAACAGGATTGTTCTTTGTCCGGCGGCAAAGGACTTGAATAACCCTTCTGATTTCTTCGTCGCGGCCGATAATCGGGTCCAGTTCTTCCTGCCGGGCCATTTTAGTCAAATTGATTGTATATTTTTCCAGCACCTGGTATTTGTCTTCGGGTTCTCTCTCGGTTATTCTTTCACTGCCCCTGACTTCAACCAGGACTTTTAAAACACGGTCATAATCAAGATTAATCTTTTTCAAAACGTCTTTTATTATTGAAGGGATGGTTAACAGGGCCAAAAACAAATGCTCGGTGCTTACATACTCGTCTTGCAAGCGCCGGGCTTCTTTGGTGGCGTGCAGAATGGTTCTTTGAAGCAGGGGAGTGATGTAAACTTCGGCTAATTCGCCGCCGGAACCGATTTTGATTTGGGGCAACGCCTTGATTGTCTTAATCAGATTTTCCTTCAGTTGTTCAACATTGATTTCCAATTTTTTCAGTAAAGCCAAAATAACTCCTTCTTCCTGTTCAATCAGAGCGAACAGTAGATGAGGAGTATCAACCTGCTGTTGGTCGTTTTCCATGGCCAGATTATGGGCGTTCTGTAATGCCTCCTGAGCTTTGAGGGTGAAATTATTCATGTTGGTATTTTAACATTTTTTTACCTAAAGGTCAATAAAAAAAATTTTAATTCAAGAATAAATCTGTTTTTTTACGACATTTCGGGCATAAGCCGTTTCTGTCAAACCGTTTGATTTCATATCCCCGGCGTTGAATGACCAAGGTTCGGCATTTCGGACAATAAGTGTTTTCGTTTTCATCATCCGGTAAATTGCCAGCGTAAACGTATTCTAAACCGGCTTTTCTGCCGATTTTTACCGCCTGATGAATCAATTCGGGAGAAGTAGGGGAAACGTCGGTCATCTTGTAACAGGGATAAAATCCTGAAATATGCCAGGGTGTTTCTTCTCCTAATTCTTCTTTGATAAACTTGGCTATTTTTTCCAGTTGTCTGTTTTTGTCGGTATATCCGGGAATAAGCAGAGTGGTTATCTCCGTCCAAATTTTCAGTTTTTTCAAAGACTTTAAAGTGTTCAAAACGGGCTGCAATTTGGCTCCGCAGATTTTCCAGTACAGGTCGTTGTCAAAAAATTTTAAATCAACATTGGCCGCGTCCAAATAAGGAGCAATGGTTTTTAAAGCTTTTTCTGTTAAATATCCATTCGTTACCCAGTTGTTTTTAAGTCCTTGTTTTTTAGCCAGTTTCATTGTTTCTAAAGCGTATTCAATAAAAATACTGGGCTCGGTATAAGTATAGGAAATACTCGGTACTTTATGTTTCAAAGCTAATTTGACAATATCCTGAGGAGATAAATCTTCCCCTAAAATCCGGCCATTTTCCTTGGGTCCTTGGGAAATGTCATAATTCTGGCAATGCAAACAAGAAAGATTGCACCCTACGGTGGCTATTGATAATGAATGACTTCCTGGCAAAAAATGGAAAAACGGTTTTTTTTCAATGGGATCAAGATTGACGGCAACCGCTTTGCCGTAAACCAAACTAAACAATTTTCCGTTTTTGTTTTCCCTGACCCCGCACAAACCTCTTTGACGAGGGGAAATCAGGCACTGGTGGTTGCAAACCAGGCAGCGCACGTTCTTATTTTTAAATTTTTCATAAAGTAGAGCTTCACGCATGCCTGTATTTTATAACATCCGCAATTTTAGTCAAATTATTTGTTCTGCCCCGGTCAGATCTGGACAGAAATAAAATCTTGACAAATCCGTATTTTTTTTATACACTGAAAAACAGAATAAAAATGTTTACAAGGATTTGATCAAGAACGTCCCTTATGAAGCCGTTAAAATAAGTGGTATAATAAATCTGAATGCCGGAAAATAAGAAAAAGAAATTAAGATTTAATCTGGGATTAAACGCCAAATTAGTCCTGATTTTCATTCTTTTCTCTTTATTGCCGATCGCCATTGTCGGTTTTGTTTCTGTTTCCCGGACAAGCGAGGAATTAACCAAAGAAGCCACCACCCGGCTGAAAAGTTTTTCCAAGAGCGAGGCAGAAAAGATTAATTTGTCTTTGTCTAAAATCGGCGCCAGCAGCAAAAATCTTGCGGAATTTGCCACCAACGTGTACGACCATCCAGCGTTTTTTTACCATTCTGATTATTGGTCAACAGACAGTTTATTTGAAGGACCGCAGGGCCAGTACGGTAATCTTGCTAATGAAACGACCTCTATTATTGTTTTCAACTGGTATCCTTTAGATGAGCAGGTTAAGCGCGATTTAACCTTGGCTTCGGCGCTTGATTTTGTTTTTCCTTCAATTAAAGAAGATAATCCAAACATTGAAAATCTCTATATTATTGGAGGGCATTACGGCTGGTATCGTCTTTATCCCAATTCCGATCCCGACCTGACCAGCCCG
>CAZCKV010000084.1:0-3404 GCA_964499385.1 uncultured Gammaproteobacteria bacterium
TTGGAGCTTTCGCCAAAACGCCAGCAAACATATTTTGAATTGGCCAGAATCTATTATTACGAAAAGAATTATCAGAAAGCGCTTGATCTTTTGGAACAGGCCGTGGTTTTAGCCCCTGAAGTGAAAGAGTCAGTCCAGAAATTGGAAAGAGTGATAGAAGCGGTGGAAAAAGAGAAGCCGGATTTGGAGGAAATAGAAAAAGCCAGGAAGTTTTTAGAATATTTAAATCGCTAATCTTACGAATTTTATCGCGAATAACTCAAATCTATGACGTTGAGAACTTTAAAACAAATCAAAAACTTGAAAAACAGGAAAGTTTTGGTCAGGGTTGGATTTGACTGCCCGATTAAGAATGGAAAAGTTATTAACGATTCCCGGATCAGGCAAGTTCTGCCGACTATTAATTATTTGATTAACAAAAAGGCCAGGATAATTTTAATCAGCCATCTGGGACGGCCGCAAGGGAAGAGGGTAAAAAAATACAGCCTGGAACCCGTGGCTAAAATTTTAAAAAAGGAGATTAAAGATTTTAGATTTATTAGAACCCCAATCGGGTCTAATCTTAAAGAGAAAATTGACCAAGTAAAAGCCGGTAAAGTCATTTTATTGGAAAATATCCGTTTTTATCCGGAAGAAGAAAAAAATGACGTTAAGTTTGCCAAAAGACTGGCGGATCTGGCCGATATTTACGTCAATGAAGCTTTTTCTACATGTCATCGCTGGCATTCTTCAATCAACGCCGTTGCCGAATATTTACCCAGTTACGCCGGTTTCGTATTGGAGAAAGAAGTGAAAAACCTTTCTTTGTTTTTGAAAAAACCGAAACATCCTCTGGTCGTGTTAATGGGTGGCAAAAAAATTGAAACAAAAATCAAACCCATTAAGAATTTATTAAAGAATGCCGACCGTGTTTTAATTGCCGGTTCATTGGCAAGTAATTTTTTAAAAGCTGCGGGTTATGAAATAGGGAAGTCGTTTTTTGAGCCTGAAATGATAAAAACCACCCGGCAGTTATTAAAGAACAAAAAAATTGTTTTGCCTTTTGACGTTAAGATAAAAGAAAAAACACAATCATTAATGGTCAATGTCGGCGAATTAGCCGGCTTGGGAAAAAATTTTGAAATTTTAGACATTGGTCCGGGCACGGCCAAAATGTTTGAAAAATATTTAGAAAATGCTAAGATGATATTCTGGAACGGCCCAATGGGGTATTTTGAAGATGAACGTTTTATTCAGGGAACAACATCTATTACTCGAGCCGTTTTAAGCAACAGAAAAGCAAGAATCGTAATCGGTGGCGGCGATACTTTGGCCGCCCTTACCCAATTAACTAATTACCAAGTTAACCGATTAACTAATATCTTTATTTCCAGCGGCGGGGGAGCAATGTTGGATTTTTTTGCCGGCAAAGTTTTGCCGGGAATAAAACCGTTAATAATTGATTAAATTTAATTAATAATCGTATGTCTAAAATTAAAAAAATAGAGGCGCGGGAAATCTTGGATTCGCGCGGCAACCCGACGGTCGAAGTGAAAATGACCCTGGATAGCGGTCTGTCTGCCAAAGCGGCTGTGCCTTCAGGCGCTTCAACCGGAAAATATGAAGCCCTGGAATTAAGAGATGATGATTCAGAACGTTACGCCGGAAAAGGCGTTTTAAAGGTCTGCCAAAACATAAGTGAAAAAATCGGTCCGGCTTTAATCAATCAGGAACCGGATCCGCAGAAGGCCGACCAGTTAATGATCCAATTGGACGGGACGGAAAACAAAAGCCGGTTGGGAGCCAATGCCATTTTGGGCGTTTCTTTAGCCATAGCCCGGATCGCCGCTTTAGAAGAGAATCTTCCTTTATATAAATACATCAGGGAAAAATATCGGCTTACAAGCGTGAATTATGTTTTGCCGACCCCGATGTTCAACGTCATCAACGGCGGCAAACATTCGGATTCCGGCTTGGATGTCCAGGAATTTATGGTCATTCCGGTTAAGCCGGTAAGTTTTCAGGAAAAAGTAATGATTGGAGCGGAAATTTTTTCCGCTTTAAGAAAAGTTTTAAAGGCCCGCGGCTTGACTTTTGCCGTCGGCGACGAAGGCGGTTTTGCCCCAAAACTTAAAAAAACGGAAAAGGTTTTTGACCTTTTGGCGTCAATTGCCGATTTTACCAAACACCAGCTGGGAACGGACGCTTTTTTGGGACTTGACGTTGCCGCTTCGGTTTTTCACGATGCTAAAACGAAAAAATATTCATTTGAAGGAAAAAAAAGAACAGGCAAGAAAATGCTTGAAATTTACTGGCAATGGTTTAAGAATTGGCCGTTAATGTCAATTGAAGACCCTTTTGGCGAAGACGACTGGGAATCCTGGTCTGAGTTTACCGGGCAGGTTGACGCTTTGGGTTCAAAATTGGTCATCGGCGATGATTTATTCACCACTAACGTTGAACGTTTGAAAAAAGGAATTGAAAATAAAGCCGCCAACGCGATTCTTATCAAATTAAATCAAATAGGCACTTTGACGGAAACGATTAGATGCGTTAACCTGGCTCAGGAAAAAAAATACAAAGTTGTCATCTCGCATCGCTCAGGGGAAACCAATGACGATTTTATCGCTGACCTGGCCGTGGCAGTGCATGCGGATTTCATTAAAACCGGAGCTCCGAACAGGGGAGAGAGGGTGGCGAAATACAATCGTTTAATGGAAATTGAAAAAGAATTAATCGGGTTAAAAATTAAATATGGAAAATAAGGTTGACAGAGAAATACGACGGGGAATTTTAATTATTCTTGACGGCTGGGGAATTGCGCCTCCAAATAAGGGTAATGCGGTTAGTTTAGCCAATACTCCGTTTTTTGACCACGCGGTTAAAAAATATCCTTACACGGAAATTTGCGCTCATGGCCAATGCGTTGGCTTGCCCAAAGATCAGCCGGGAAATTCCGAAGCCGGGCATCTGAATTTAGGGGCGGGCAGAGTGATAAAAGATGACGCCCTTTATATTTCAGAATCCATTGAAGATGGAACTTTTTTTAGAAACCCGGCTTTTTTGGAAGGATTAAATCATTTAAAAAAACAAAAGTCAAAAGTCCATTTATTCGGTTTAGTAACGGAAGAGAACAGCGCCCATTCTTCACCCGAACATTGGCTGGCGATGATTCGCTTTTTAAATCGGGAAAACGTTAAAGAGGTTTTTCTTCATCTTTTTACCGACGGACGGGATTCCGGTCAACACGCAGCCGTTAAGATTTTACAGAGATTTGAACAACAAGTAAAAAACAACAACCATTATTTTAATAATGAAATTAAAGTGATAATCGCCAGTATTATCGGCCGATTTTACGCCATGGACCGCACTAAAAGATGGCAGAATATTGAAAAGGCTTATGATCTTTTAACCTTGGGAAAAGG
>CAZCKV010000085.1:0-3395 GCA_964499385.1 uncultured Gammaproteobacteria bacterium
TTTACGGCCGGCGCGCGGCAAAATTTTTTGTTATGGCCGGGTTTATCAGCACGGCCCTGTTTATCGCCTATTCATTCCTGTCGCTGGCTCTGCCGTGGTCGGCTGACGGCGAGTGGGCAAGGCAGGGATATAATCAGATTTTTGGCATCTCGGTGCGCATGGCCATCGCTTCGCTCGTGGCGTTTGTAATCGCGGGATACCAGGACGTTTTCTCTTTCTTCTTTTTCCGCGAGAAATTAAAAATAAAGTATTTCTGGCTGCGCTCGCTCCTCTCCAATCTCTGGTCGCAATTGCTTGATGCAACAATCTTTATGGTTATAGCGTTCGCGGGCGTGTACCCAACCAATACCCTTATCAGCATAATAATTTCCTGGTGGCTTTACAAAGTAGCGATGGGCGCGCTTTATACCCCGCTTTCTTACGTTGGCATTTATTTGCTTAGAGAGCATAATAAAGAAAAGCAGCCCATAATGCGTGCTGTTAACCAATAAAATATGATTATTAAACCAATTAAAACTCGTATCTTCCAGGAGGGCGAAGACCTTTTAGTTTTCATCGGGCGTTATTTTAAGAAGCTTCCGGAGCGGTCCGTGATTGTTGTTACTTCTAAGATTGTCGCCTTGGCAGAAAAACGAACGGCCGTCCTTGAAAATGCCCAGACTAAAGAGAAGCTGATTCGTGCCGAAAGCGAGCTGGCTATACCAACAAAGTATGTTTGGCTTACTGTTAAAGACGGCATAGTAATGGCCTCGGCCGGGATTGATGAATCTAACGCCAATGGCAAACTCATACTTTTGCCAAAAGACAGTTTTAAGACCGCCCGTTTTTTGCGCAAAAAATTGCAGAAAGAATACGGCGTTAAGCAGCTTGGGGTTTTGATCACCGACAGCCGCACAATACCTCTTCGGGCAGGCGTAACGGGTGTGGCTCTTGGATATGCCGGTTTCCGCGGGATTAAAGACTATCGCGGTACACCTGATATTTTCGGGAGAAAATTTAAATTTTCCCGCACCGATGTCGCTGACAGTCTTGCCACGGCCGCTGTTTTCGTAATGGGCGAAGGAGACGAACAGCAACCCCTGGCGATTATTAAAAAGGCGCCTGTTGAATTTTGCGATAAAATCCACCGCCAGGAGTTGCATATTGATATTCAAGACGATATGTACCGGCCCCTGTTTTCAAAATTGCCAAAATAGGTTTTTAAAGTCCCGCCCATCCCGCATAAAGCCTTGCTTTAAGCAGGAGACTGGGGTAGAGTTTGTTTTGGCGAAAACTCTTGCCAAAAAATTGGATTTGAGGTATACTGGAGGTAGTCAAATTGACCAATATATTATTGGTTTTTATTTTAATTTAAAGCGGTTCAAGACTAAGGCAGTCGAACCGAAAGCAAACATATGAAGACGGTGAAAAAACAAGGAGATAATGATATAGACAAAAAGACTCTTACGGAAATAAAGAAAGATTTATTGTCCAGAAAGAAGCAGATTTTAGGTGATTTAAAAGATATTGCCGGCAAAGACACTCATGATAAAGATGAGCATAAAGCCTTATTTCCTGATTATGGCGAGAAGCCGGATGAGAACGCCCAGGAGATTGGCGAATATACTACCAACTTAGCCACGGAAAAAGTTTTAGAAAGCACTTTGCGGGATATTACTAATGCTTTAGATAGAATAGAAAAAGGCACTTATGGTATATGCAAATATTGTAAAAATCCGATTGGCAAAAAGAGAATGCTGGCCCGGCCGGTAGCGAGCGCCTGTGTGGAATGCAAAACCAAACTGCAAAATAGTTAAAGTTTGCTTTTATGTTAAAATATAACAAAAACATGGCTTCCTGGGTTTTATTGGCCATGTTTTTTGTTATTTTGGACCGATTTTTTAAATTTTTAGCTATTAGCGGTTATTTTTCTAGGCCTGTTTCCCTCGCGGGAGATTTTTTGAAACTTAATTTTGTCCCTAATTATAATATTGCCTTTTCCCTGCCTCTTTCCGGAATTTTTTTGAATATTCTGATTATTTTAATAATCATTTTTTTGCTGTATGAATTGCTGTTTTTGGGGCAAAGGCAGGAGTGGGGCAAGGTATCCCTCTTGACATTTATAATTTTTGGTGCTATAAGTAATATGCTAGACCGTTTAAAGTATGGCTTTGTCGTAGATTATTTTGATTTAAAGTACTTTACGGTCTTTAATATTGCGGACGTAATGATAGTCGGCGGAGTTCTTGGAATAGCTTTTGTTTTCTATAAAAACGAAAAAGATATATAATTTAAATAGTTTTAAAGAACTATTTTTTTATCTCTATGGCTTTTGAAAAAAATTTAAATATGGAAACACCCAAAAAGGAAAAAAAAGTATCCCATCTTTTTGACGGTATAAGCACGCCCAGAATTGACACTAACCGGCCAAGGACTTTCCTCCACGACGCAGTCCATAGCACTACTTTTAGAAGAATAGATGATTCATTAGTAGAAGAAACAAGGAATGAAGTTGTTGATCATTATAGCATAGATGAATTGAGAGTAGTTTCTATGTCGACGGCAGAAGGAGAAAAAAGAATAATAAGGGCCTTTATGATTGTGGAAAGACGGAAAAAAGAAGAGGAAGAAAAGGAAAAAGATGATAGCAATGAAAAATATTTTGCTGATGGTCATTTAGCGCACGCTGATCTTCTTAGGGAACTTTTTAGGAGATTTCCCGAATTAGGTAATTTAGAGAAAAATAATAAGGTGCCGGATGATTTTTTGGAAAAATGGGTTACGAAAAAAGGTTTTATTGATCCCCATTCCAATGGCTTTAAAAATTTCCCTGAAATACGTTTTGCTTTCAAAAAGTTAATATTAGAGAAGAATGGTGATAAATTAACCGATGAAGAGAGAAAAGAAATTGATGACGATAAAGTTGATTTGCCAAACTGGTTTATAGTTGGTGAACAATCAAGCAAATAGGAGGTAGAAAATTGATTGCGGTTGTTGATACTTCCGTAGGAAAATTGCTGGAGACAGTAGATAGAGAAAAGATAGGTTTTGATTTTTCGGATATTGTATTAGTTGAAGCGGAATTAATCGATTTGGAAAGTGGTGATTCTAACCCTGACCCCCGGCGAGGGCTAAATGTTGCCTTTGTTTATACCTCCGAGGGCAGGCCAGTAGTTGTTGCTGCCGAAAGAGAATATGATGAATTGGATATTTGGCGCAAGCTCTTTTTAAACCCCAATGTGGCTTTTTGCCAAAAACCAATAACCTCAGAAAATTTTCATGAGGCATTAAAAAAAATAATGCCTGAAGCGGGCACTTAAAAAAGACCGATTAGTTCTAACGTCGGTCTTTTATTTTAGAGTAATTTTTCTTTTATTGTCTTCTAAGATTTCTATCTTAATATATTTTGTCCTTTT
>CAZCKV010000086.1:0-3343 GCA_964499385.1 uncultured Gammaproteobacteria bacterium
TATACAGGAGTTTGGAATGACTTAATGTTACATATAGAGGGAAATAAATAATCTCACGCCGGTCTGCATTTTTTGCCTAAAATTTTGAGATTTGTAGCATTGTCTGTTCAATCATTCCTCTGAAGCCGTGGGAGCCGAGAAAGACGATTATGTCTTTCGGCTTGGCTTCTTTGGCCAGAAATTTTGTCAATTCGTTGTCGTTTTCCATATAAAGGACTCTTGTTCCTTTATTTTTTTGTCCGATTATTTCAGCCAATTTTTTTCCTTCCATTCTTTGTTCCTGTTCTTCATTGGTTTTGGTTTTGGAAAGCCGGGGGATAATTACCACGTCGGCCTGATCAAAGGCGTTTTGGTAAAGTTCTTTGCTGCTGACGCTGCGAAAGCCCACGTTAGGTTCGTAAACGGCGAATATCCCGGCATGCGGAAAATGCAGACGCAGGGCTTTTAAACTGGCTTGGGCCTTTGCCGGCGAATGGGCCAAGTCATCGATTATTTTGATTTTTTTTGTTTCATCCCTTATTTCCAAGCGGCGTTTTACCCCCTGGAAAGTGCTGACGGCTTTTTGCAGCTGTTTTAAATCCAGTCCGGCGACGCAAGACAAGGCGATTCCGGCGGTCAGATTTTCCACCAAATGTTCGCCCAAAAGGCCGGTTTTGAAGGGCCCCAGGATTTTATTCTGATGATAAACAACGAATTCGGAGCCGTTTTCATTCAAAGAGGTTATTTCATAACCATAACCGTTTTTGTCTTTTATTAGTTCTTTTTTTCCGTAGCGGATAATCGGTGCTCGGCTTTTGGCGATTATTTTGTCTATCTTTTGTCCGTTTTGGCGCCGGGCCGCGACAATCTTTCCGTTTTTGGGAATTATTTTAATCAGGTTTTCAAAAGCTTGGTCATAAAGTTTTTCTTTCGGATAAATGTCAAGATGGTCCCAATTAACAGCGGTTAAGACTAGATGGGTCGGTCGGTAAAGCATGAATTTCGGCCGCATGTCCCAGCGGGCCGTGTTATATTCGTCTCCCTCAACAATGCTCCAGTCGCCGGTCCTGATTCCCGCTCCGTTTTTCAGATTTTTAGCCAAGCCGCCGACGAACCAGCTCGGGTTTTTGCCAACGATTTTAAACGCGTGGGTCAGAAAAGCCGCAATAGTGGTTTTGCCGAAAGTGCCGGCGATAACGACCGAGTTTTTTTTAATTACGTATTCGGCCAATATCTCGGGATAAGATTTTATTGTTAACCCTTTTTTTTTGGCACCTAGATATTCCGGATTTTTTAAACTAATGAAATTTCCCATTATTACCAGATCAGGCGCATTGATTTTTTCCGGGTGCCAGCCGGGATAAAAATCAATCTTGGCTGTTCTTAGAAAATCGCTTATTGGCGGCCAGAACCCTTTGTCCGAACCAAGGACTTTCCAGCCCATTTTTTGGAACATAACGGCAATGGCGCCCATGCCCACGCCGCAAATGCCGATGAAGTGAACGTGTTTTTTTATGCGCATAATTATTTCATAAACAATTCTGTCCAGTCCTCGGGCCAGCGGATCAGGTCAGTAGTCGGGAGATTCGTCTGTTTTTTTATGTTTTCAATAATTTCTCTGGCTTGTTTTTCACCCAGCCCTTGGGTGTTTAAAACAATGGCTACTACTTTGGTTTTTCTAAAAGGAGGTATAACCGCGTTTTCATAGGTTTCAACGGCTTTTTTTATTTCCGGCATTGGCAAAAGGGGACAGCCGGTAATTCTTTTCCTTTGCGGCCGAAGAACCAAAACCAAATGAGTCGGGCAAGAACCGTGGATTAAAGCCAAAGAAGTCGTGGAATAGGCCGGATGGAACAACGACCCCTGGCCTTCAACAAAATAAATATCAGGGTCGTTTTCCTTTTTTTTGTCCAGAATCATTTTTTCCACTGCCCCGGCCATAAAATCTCCTTCGCACTTGTCAATCGCAATGCCCCAGCCCTCAATCATAATGGCGGTCTGGCCTGTGGGAATGATTTGCGTTTTATATCCCTTTTTTTGGGCTGAAGCGGCCAGTTCATAAGTGGCGGTCAATTTGCCGATTGCCGCGTCAGCGCCGACGGTCAAAATCACCGGTTTTTTTATTTCCTGATAAACCCGGCAGCCGGCAATGGGCAGATTGGCAGGAGGAGTTCTTGTTTCCCAGACCTTTCTGTTGTTTTTTTCCATGGTTTTTTTTAAACGTGGAAAAGAACACACCGAAGTATGCATGCCGTTAATAATGTCTATGTCGTTTTCCAAAGCCCATAAAATGTCTTTTAAAAAGCGGTTTGGTAGTTGTCCGCCTTCAGGAGCGATGCCGATGAGCAAAGTGTCGGCTTTGGTTTCTTTTTTGGCTTGGGCAACGGTCTTGAAAACGGGAATTCTTTTTTCAATGTGCAGAACCTCGGAAACTTCTTTTTCCCGGCAAAGGGAATCAATCACCCCGCTAATTTTGTATTTTGCGTAACGCAAAACTCCGTCGGCGGTTTTGGCCCGAGCCGAGAGTTTTTCCCTTGATTTCAAACCGAAAGCCCCTTCGGCGTAAATTAAAACAGACCTGTTTTTGTTAAAAAGGTCTATATATTGTTTGTTTAATGCATTGCCAGCCATAAGCCAAAGATGACCATAAAAAGGTTGATAATCCAGAAACGCATCACTATTTTTTCTTCGGACCAGCCCAGGAATTCCAAATGATGATGCAAAGGAGCCATTTTAAAAAGTTTTTTCCCGAAACCGTAACGCCAGATGATTTGGAGGATCACGGAAAAGATTTCCAACAAAAAGATAAAGCCGAAAAACGGGATTAATATCAAGCGGTTCTGGGCCAGGATCATTACGGCGAACAAAGAACCCATGGCCAGAGAACCGACGTCGCCCATTTGAAAACGGGCCGGTTTGACGTTAAAGTAAACGTAAGCTATCAAAGAGCCGATGACGGTGGCGTTTAAAATGGAAAAAGGCAAACTGCCTTGGAAACAGCTCAAAACAGCCAAGCCGGTAAAAGCCGAAACCAAAACCCCTCCGGAAAGCCCGTCCAGTCCGTCGGAAATGTTAACGGCGTTGGCGAAGAAGATGACGATGAAAACAATAATGGGTATCATCCAGTATCCCAGATAGATTTCGCCGTTAAAAGGGACCCAGACATAAAGCCATTCTTCGCCCAGTTTGAAAACAATCCACCAGGCAGTGATTAATCCGGCGGTGAATTGCAAAAGAATTTTTTCATGGGGCAATACTCCGCGGGTCGGAAGGGCGCTGAAAATGTGAAAAGTGTTGCGGAAAAGAACCCAAGGCAGGGTGATGGCCAGCCAAAAGCGATAAATTTTGTTTTTATGAACGCGAA
>CAZCKV010000087.1:0-3296 GCA_964499385.1 uncultured Gammaproteobacteria bacterium
ATTTCGGAATACTGTATTACAAATTAAAATTGTCATATTTAGACGATTCTTCAATCAACTTTATAAATGCTTTGGAATGATATATTACAATTATATAAATATCTTTTATGTTTAAAATATTTAAAAAAACCGCTTTAAAAAGAACATTGGTATTTCTAATCGGCGACATTATTTTGGTTTCCGTTTCCTGCGTCCTGGGCTTTTTACTTCGCTTTGACGGAGACATTCCTAGCTTTTATTTTCCCATGATTAAGGGTTTTATTGTCTTGGCAGTCCCTCTAACCATTTTCTTCTTTTTATTGGAACGCCTTTATTCCATTTCCTGGTCGTTTATCAGCGTCAGGGAGCTTTTAAGGATCGGCCGGGCCATTGTTGCCAGTTTTCTGGGTGTCGGCGCCGCCCTGTTCATTTTCCGCCACCACCCTGTTTTTGAAGGTTTTCCCCGTTCAATTATCTTCATCTCCGCCTGTATCGCCTTTTTTACCACCGGCGCCCTGCGGTTTTCCAAAAGAATTTATTTACACGGACTTAAGCAAGGATTCATCAACAACGGCAAAAAGTCAAAAGGCAGGCCCGTTTTAATCATCGGAGCCGGCGACGCCGGCGAGCAATTAACCCGCCATATCACTTCTCGCGGACAAATCTCTTATTCCCCTCTCGGCTTTATTGACGATGATCCGTCCAAGCAGGGAATTTTAATCCACGGGGTCAAGGTCCTGGGGAAAATCAAGGATTTGCCGGAAATAATCCGAAAAAATAAAATTGAGGAAATCTTCATTGCCCTGCCTTCAGCAGAGAAAAAAATCATTCAGGAAACGGTTAATCTGTCGCGGTCGGCCGGGATACGAAAAATAAAAATTCTGCCCTCCACCAAAGAAATCTTGGACGGAAAAATTTCTTTAAGCCATTTGCGGGAAATTTCCATTGAGGATTTACTGGGCCGTGAGCCGGTAAAAATTGACACCGGAGCCATTAAGAATTTCCTTAATAATAAAATCGTTTTGGTCACTGGCGCGGCCGGGTCAATCGGATCCCAGCTTTGCGAAGAAATCCTCAAATTCAAGCCAAAACAGCTGATCTGCCTTGACCAGGACGAAAGCGCCGTTTTTTATCTGGAAAACGACTTGAAAAAAATAGAACCGGACATACCAAAATCATTTATTATCGCCGACATCTGCGACAAATTGAAAATTGAAAATATCTTTGAAAATTTAAAACCCAAAGTGATTTTCCACGCCGCCGCGTATAAACACGTGCCTCTGATGGAAACCAATCCTGAAGAAGCCGTCAAAAACAACGTCTTCGGCACCTTAAGCGTCGGCCAAGCGGCCATAAAGAGCAAGGCGGAAAAAGTTGTCCTGATTTCCACTGACAAAGCCATTAACCCCACCTCCATTATGGGCGCCAGTAAAAGAATCTGCGAAATGGTCGGCGTCTGGTTAAATAAACAAAACCTTACCAAATTTTGCGCCGTGCGATTCGGCAACGTGCTTGATTCCCAGGGCAACGTGGTCGGTCTGTTTGAAAAACAAATTAGAAAAGGCGGTCCAGTGGAAATCACTCACCCGGAGATGAAAAGATATTTTATGGTCACGGCCGAGGCCTGTCTCCTGGTAATGCAGGCCGGCGCCCTTGGCCAGGGCGGGGAAGTTTTTGTCCTGGACATGGGCGAACCGATTAAAATAGTTGATTTAGCCAAAGAAATGATCAGGTTGGCGGGTTACCAGCCCGACATTGACGTGCCGATTGTTTTCACGCAAATCAGGCCAGGCGAAAAACTGTTTGAAGAGCTGCTGACCAAAAACGAAATTCCCACCAGACATGAAAAAATATTTATCGCCCAACTGGCTGATATTAATGAACAAAAATTGCTTAACAGCCTGGAAAAATTCAAGCAAGCCCTTGAAAAAAACGACAAAAGTGCTATACTTAAAACACTTAATGAATTAGTCCCTATTAATGATAGGCGATTGAATACCTAGGAACGGTAGAATATGATAAAAATTATTAAAGACAAAATTTCAATTGATGAGTTAAAAAAAATTGCCAAGAATAGGTTTGGCGATTTGATAAAAGCGGTAGTTGATATTAAAAAAGGCATTATGGTCATTGACGGAGACTTGCATTCTGATGAAGAAGTCTTACTCCTGGAAAACGGCTCAAAACAAGAAAACCTTTGGGGAATCGATATTTATCCAGAAAATAAAAATGAGGACTTAATTGAATTTGACTCAATGATAAATTTGCGGCCTTGGCAAGAAAATCGCAGTCGGGGAATTAATGACCCGGAAATAAGAAAGAAAGTTACGGAAATTGTTAATCAACTAATCGAAAATGACCTATCAACATAAAAATTTAGCAAATGGCAGATGGTTTGAGTTGAGTTTTATTGAACAAATGGCTAATGTTGGCAGCGAAGTTGGCCGAACAATTTCTTGGAAAAATAAGGGCAATGGTGATTATAGCCAAAAAGCGTTTGAACGCGCTTTAGAACTTTTAGACCTCACTATTGCTGATATTAAAAATAAAAAACGATTAAGAGAAATCGTCCGCTTGCGCGAGGTTTTGGTTGATTATTTCGTTTTTGACAACCTATATGGCTCGTCTGACGAATTATGGAATAAATACTTTTATGCCTTTAATTTTGCAGCCGCGAAAAAATTTCAATCATAATATCTAAATAAAAAATTTATGGAAAACTATAATATTCATCTTAATCAGAACCGGTCAAAACCGGAATTTGAAAAGAAAAATGTCTCAGAGGATGAAATTGATTTAAGAGATTATATCAACGTCTTAATCAAACGAAAATGGGCGGTGATAACGATTTTTTTCATTGCCGTAATTGCCGCAGTTGTAATTAGTCTTCTTATATCTCCCGTTTATGAAGCAATTTCTTTGGTTAAAATCGGCAAAATTAAAGGAGTAAACATAGAAACGCCGGCGGAAACTCAGGAAATTTTTGCCCGCCGGACAATTTTAAAACAAATTGCTACAAAACTGAATTTACCCGAAGATATGAACATTGAGACGGTAGCAGGAATCTTTACTATTGAGCCGGCGGCTGATTCTCTTCTAAAAATCAAAGGTAAAGCGGAGACACCGGAAAAATCGGTAGAAATAACTAATGCGGTCGCCGACGTGTTGATTGAACGCCACAAAAAAATCTTTACCGAAGCTGAAGAAATGATTAACCTTGAAATGGAAAATATTGTCAAAAACAAGGAAAAAACCGGCAAAGACATTGAAAACGCCAAAGAAGACATTGTTCGCCTAGAGCAAGACATTAAAAAATA
>CAZCKV010000088.1:0-3228 GCA_964499385.1 uncultured Gammaproteobacteria bacterium
AAAGATTATTATTTATAGAATTGTACATAAAATTATACAGTCTTACACTATCATTTATAGAATAACGCAGTCTACAATATTTTTCCGAGAAAATTAGAGAACCATCACTAAGATTTGCAAGGATTTTTAATTTCTTTTGTAATTCTTTTAAAAATAATTTACTTCCGGAAGTGAATCCTGATTGGAGTACGGTATATTTTTGATTTTTACGTTCCTTTCGTCGATATGAGCAGATAATTACATGTCCATCTCCGTCAAAATAACCTCTTACAAAATCAGCAAAATATTTTTGTGGAACCTTGGGTAGTTGTAAAGTTTTACTTTTTCTCGGAGTTAATCCTAATTTTTCTAAATCATGGAACATCTCCTTACTTCCAATTTGCAGATGATAAATAACTGCCCATCTCTTATTTCTTTTTTGTTCTTGAATTTTGTGGTTTGAATCTAATATTTCTCTGATTTTGAATAAAAGTTCTTTATCAGTAATGTGAAAATCAAGATAGTGCGATCCACGTGGGTTTATCACCATACTGCCATCAGCCGCGAAAAATCCCAAAATATATGCCATTTTGGGCGACCATTTTTTGAAAAAATTTTTATTTACAAACCAACGAGGAAGACGTTTAATTTTAGGTTTTGCTCGTGGTCCTTTTCTCGGACCAGTGTTTAGTAAATTAAGGTTTGTTATTCTATAACAGGGTTGCGAAAGAACTCCAAATGTTTTAAGCCAGCGCGTTATAGTTGGGCGTGGGACATTTAATTTTTTGCCAATTTCTTTATGCATTAAGTCCTTTTCCCAATGCCAGTTGTATAAAAGTTTTTCTATGGGCAGGCCATGGCTTTGCTCAATTTTGTGTACTCGCGGAGAATCCTGTAATTTTTGCATAGTAAAATAATCTATATCCATTATTTACGATATTCATTATAACACTTTTTTTCTTTTAGCAATAGCTGGGCGGGAAATAAAAAACCGCTCTGTGAGAAATTGGGCTGGTTTTTATAGATAACTTTTATTTTAATTCAACGGATTTGACAATTTCAGAAAATATCTGCGGGTGATTTTCTGCCAAGTCGGCTAAAATTTTTCTATCAAGTTCAATTCTATTATTTTTAAGGACATTGATAAATTTTGAATAACTTAAATTATTTTCCCGGCAAGCGGCATTGATTTTAATCTGCCAGAGTCCCCGCGCTTGTCTTTTTTTTGTTCTCCGGTCGCGATAAGCGTAAACACCGGCTTTGCGAACGGCTGTTTTAGCTAGTTTAATTTTACTTTTTCTTCCTCCGCGATAACCCTTGACTTTTTTTAGAAGTTTTTTCCTTTTTTTTAAATGGGATTTACCTCTTTTTATTCTTGACATATTTTATGTGTTGTTTAGCGGTTTTTCTTAGGCCTTTGCTTAATGGTTTGTTTCGACGTTTTTTTTTCGTTATTTTCCCCGATTCACGACTGTTAAAATGATCTTGGCCACAAGTTCGGTGCAAGATTTTTCCTTTTTTGGTTATTTTTAGTCTTTTAGCGATTGATTTGCGAGTCCGCATGTTTTTTAATTAATTTATTAGCGTGGAAATTCAAGCGATTCACTCTCCGTGACATTGCCTATAATTAAATTACCTTAATTTCTATACAATAATATTTAATTTCAAGGTTTTGGCGAAGTCAGGTTCTTATTTTTGGGACACTAGGGTAGTTATTGTTCCTCCCATTTTTTTGGGAAATTGTTCGATTTTCACTTCGCCCAGAAGTTCAATAAAGTCCTTGATTTTTTGTTCGGCTAAGTCAAAATGGGCCTTTTCTCTTCCCCGTAGAATCATATCGATTTTTACTTTTTGTTTTTGGGAAAGAAATTTTTTTGCCTTATTAACCTGGATTTCAATGTCGTGCTTCCCGATACGGGGAGTCAGGCGAATTCCTTTAATAAGGCCGATTTTTTGTTGTTTCTTTTGCTGGCGGTCCTTTCTCTTTAATTCATATTTGAAGTGCTTGAAATCTATGATTTTGGCCACCGGAGGATTGGCCTTGGGACCGATTTCAAGCAAGTCTAATCCTTTTTGTCTGGCCATTTCCACGGCTTCACCCGTTTTGATATTGCCTAAAAATTTACCGTTTTCATCAATTAGACAAACCTGCGGGGAGATAATTTGGTTGTTGAGACGATAATATTTCAAAGTTTGTTTTTAAACCTGTTAGTTATTTTTTGACGGCTTAAATGTACTATCTTATGATGTGGTGGTGGAGGTGGGGAGAATCGAACTCCCGTCTAGAAAGCACTGTTAAAAACGTCTACTCTTGTAGTCCAGTTTGTTCTTTTTGGTTTTTAGGATTGAAACAGGACAAAATCCAATAACCTTAGCCTGTTTTTTTTAAGCATTTTGGTACAGGCGGCGAAAATGCCGATCCTGCTAAGATGACACTAAAATTAAATAGCAGGAGTCTTTAATTTTAGCGGCTATGGCTTATTTTAAGCTACAGCGAATGCTAACTGTTTGTTGGCAATTATTTTTTTGAGAACTTTTATGTCTTTCTCAGGACAAGGAGCTGTTTTTAACATTTAAACTTCCTATCGATACCTTTCACCCCCTTTTTAGAATATATTCTTTTTAAAATAAAAGTCAAATTGTTTTATCTTCCCTTTTTTTCAATTTTTTCTCCAATAATATTTTCTTGGACATTGCGAGGAACGGGTGAATAATGAGAAAATTCCATAGTAAAGCTTCCCCGACCTTCGCTGATTGACCTTAAAGTAGTCATGTAACCGAACATTTCTGCCAAAGGGACAAGGGAATCTATTAATTTTATTTGCCCCCGGGTTTTAGTTCCTTGAACCTGGGCTCTTCGAGAATTGAGGTCGCCAATCGCTTCTCCTAAAAATTTTTCCGGAACCACGACTTCAACTTTCATAACGGGTTCTAAAATGATTGGATTGGCTTTTTGCACTCCGTCGCGGATTGCCCGATTGGCGGCAATTTTGAAAGCGGCTTCAGAAGAATCCACTTCATGAAAAGAGCCGTCATAAACGGAGACCTTCATATCAACCAAGGGATAGCCGGCTAGAACACCGGTATCCATAGCCTCAATTACGCCTTTTTTGACAGCGGGAATATATTCTTTAGGAATTGTTCCGCGTTTGATTTCGTCAACAAATTCAAATCCTTTGCTTCTTTCCAGCGGTTCAATTCTGAGCCAACAATGGCCATATTGACCGCGGCCTCCTGATTGATGAATAT
>CAZCKV010000089.1:0-3138 GCA_964499385.1 uncultured Gammaproteobacteria bacterium
AAAAAAGCCCGATTTAATAAATCCATTTCTTTTTGAAACTCTCCATAAGTCTTTTTTTTGGTTTTCCCGCCGATAATTACCGGCACTTTGGCTAAATTCTTTGGCGGAACCAAATCCAAAGTAACATTTGTAAATGGGCATTGAAAGCCAACTCGCGTCGGCACATTGCAATTAAACATAAACTCCTGCATCGCTTGTTTTACTTGCGTATAATTCAACCTGTCGTAACGAATAAAGGGAGCTAAAAAAGTGTCAAAAGAAGAAACCGCAATGGCGCCTGCGGCTTCTCCCTGTAAGGTATAAAAGAAATTAACCAACTGTCCCAAGGCCGGACGTAAGTGTTTAGCGGGCTTTGAAGAAAGCTTGCCGGAAACGCCGGTAAATCCCTTGAGTAATAAATCCTGCAAGTTCCAACCTACGCAGTAGGCTGCCAAAATTCCCAAATCATGAACGTGAAAATCGCCGCTTTCCACCGCTTCCCTGATTTCCGGCGGATAAACTTTATCAAGCCAATATTTCTTGGTTACCCCGTTAGAAATGTAATTATTTAAACCCTGCAAAGAGTAGGTCATGTTGGCGTTTTCTTTCACCTCCCAATCAACTTCTTTCAAATATTGGTCAACCATACCCAAGCTCTCAATTGTCGCTTTGACCGTTTCTCTGATTTTCCGTCGCTGTTCCCGATAAAGAATATATGCTTTGGCGGCCTCTACTAAATCCTCTTGGATCAGAACTTCTTCAACAATGTCCTGAATGTTTTCAATATCAAGAATCTTGTTTTCAAAGCGCCGATTAAGTATTTTAACCGCCTGCTTGGATAACTTTTGAGACAGTTTTCCATCCTCTTCAGAAACCGCAGTTATCGCCTTGTAAATCGCCTCGGTAATTTTTTGCTGGTCAAACTTGACAACTCGACCGTCTCTTTTTTTAACTTTAGATATTTGTTTCTTCATAGAATTTATGATTATTATATCAGTGATTGTATTTGCTTGAGAGCTTTGGGTAAAAGAGGAAGAAGAACCTTGCCGAAGCCAATCAAAGGAAGAGCTATCTTTGAGCTGTTAATCAATCCTATCCAACTTTCCCCTAAAGGAAATTTCGTTGAAAAATATAAAACCAAGCCGATAATCAATCCTCCTTCAACAAAGCCGAGAGCCGCTCCGGCCAATCGATTAATTATTTTGAGAAAAGGAATAAAACTCAAAATACCAAAAATTTTGTCCAAAATCTTGAATAATATAAAGATAATAAATCTCGCTAGAATAAAAACGGCGATAAATCCCAATAAACGAGCCAAATTCAGATTGTCCCCTAAAAATGGCAAAATTTTTAAAGCAATTGTCTCATACCAACGACCAGCGATAAAAACCGCTAAGATAACGCTAATAATCCCTCCAAGAGTCTGAATTAAACCATTCCAAAATCCAAACCAAACAAAACCCAATAAAATTAGCAATAAAATTATGTCAAAAAAACTCATAATTTAATTTATAACCTTGGAAATAATGCGTCACTGGGAACGATTTTTTTAAATTCGACTTTTCCCCATTTTCTCCCTTTGACCAGAGAGTTTTTCTTTTCCTGACCCAAAAGACCCAAGGAAGCAAATATCTGGTCGCTCTTTTCAGGCATAAAAGGCTGGATCAACCAAGCAAGATGACGCAGCCCTTCAAGAAGATTATATAAAATTTTTTGATATTCGACAATATCTTTTTTAAATAACTGCCAAGGTTCTTGTTGGTCAATGTATTTATCGCAAAAACCGGCTAAATCATTGATGGCAGACAAAGCTGTTTCAAATTTCAATTGATCAAGGGCTATTTCATATTTTTGCCAAACCAATTCTGTCTTCTTTTGGAATTCAATGTTTACTTTTTTAAATGGAGAAAATTTCTTTTTGTTTTTTAAAGCCAGAGTCAAAACTCGACGGTGTAAATTGCCTAAGCCGTTAGACAAATCCGTGTTGTATTTATCATAAAATTTTGATTGGGAAATATCGCCATCTTGACCAAAAGGGAAAATTGACAACACAAGCCAACGTAAGGCGTCTGTTCCGAAAGTCGCTGCCAATTCTTCCGGGTCAAAAACATTACCTAAAGACTTGCCCATTTTTTTTCCGTTAACGGTAAAAAATCCGTGAGCATAAAGTCTTTTGGGTAAAGGCAAATCTAAACTTAAAAGAATTGCCGGCCAAATAATAGCGTGAAATCTTAAAATATCCTTGCCAATCAGCTGAATCTCCGGAGGCCAATCTTTTGGTTGATTCCCCGCTTGACCTTTCCAACCAATACCTGACAAATAATTCAATAAAGCGTCAATCCAAACATAAATCGTCTGTGAATTATCCCAAGGGATACGAACGCCCCATTCAACTTTTTCACGGGAAATAGCTAAATCTTCCAATTTCTCCGTTCTTAAAAATCCAAGCACTTCGTTTCTCCTTTCTTTTGGTTCAATCACCCATTTATTATCTCTGATTAAGTTAATTAAACGTTGCTGAAACTCGGATAATTTAAAAAAATAACACTTTTCAGAAAGAGTAATTGCTTTTTTTTGATGAATCGGGCAATTGCCGTCAACCAGTTCTTTACCGGTATAATATCTTTCGCAGCCAATGCAATAAAGTCCCTGATAAATTCCTTTGTAAATTAATTTTTTATTAAAAAGATGCGTTAAAACTTTGATAACTATTTTTTCATGAATCGGATCAGTCGTCCGAATAAATTTATTGTAAGAAATCTTTAAAGTGTCCCAAACTTCTTCGTATTTAGCCGCGTTCTGATCGCATAACTGTCTGGGCTTTAACCCTTTTTCTCCGGCTGCCTGAGCTATTTTTTCCCCGTGTTCGTCCGTACCTGTCAAAAAGAAAATCTTTTCTCCTTTCATTCTGTGCCAACGAGCCAAGACATCGGCAGCCAAGGTTGTATAGGCATGCCCTATATGGGGTTTATCATTTACGTAATATATTGGCGTAGTGATATAAAATTTAGCCATATTTTTCTGGAGAAATAATAATAGTAAACTCTCCTTTAATTTTATCTTTTTTTAATTTATTTAAAACTTGTCCTATACTGCCCCGATAGATAGTTTCAAATTTTTTTGTTAATTCCCGGCCGATAAAAATCTGCCTGCTTTTTA
>CAZCKV010000090.1:0-3127 GCA_964499385.1 uncultured Gammaproteobacteria bacterium
TCAGGAAATACTTGGTAACAATAAGCGTCATCTTTATTATGGGAGTGATTATGTTTTTGGTAAAGGACGGGATTCACGTGCTTTTTTCCGTAGCTTTAGGAATTCTGATTTATCTTGTCCTTACTTTAGCCTTCGGTTTGCTTCAAAAAAAGGAAATTCTGTTTTTCAAAGAATTTTTTCGTTTTAAAAACCCCACGGAGGTTGGATCTCCACGGAGGTCGGACCTCTGCGAATAAAAAGGTCGCGATTTACCGTAAAATAAATATTAAAATTTTAAATATTGTTATGTCTACAAAGCTCGAAATCATTATGTTCAACATGTCCAGCTATGTTGAATGGCAAAAGGGGTTTTCTAACCGCAACAGCCATATTTTCAACGGATTATTGGAGCGTCCGGAAGTGGCCAGGATCGTTGCCGTTGATTTTTTGCCTTTCACTTTTAAAAGGACTTTGCGGAACTGTTATGAGAATATTATCAAAGGCGTAAAAGGTAAAGTTATTTATCGCGATTTGACGACTAAATGCGTTAAAATAAGCGGGGAGCAGGCGGAATTGTATGTGTTTTCCACCATTGATTCTTTTTTTTCCCATAAGAGGGTTATTAAAAAACTGAACAAGGTTTTAGACAAAATAAACGGTCAGCCGGCAACCAGAGTGCTTTGGTCATGTTTTCCCATGTTTGTTGATTATTTTGACAAGATAAGGGCGGATTTGACCGTCTTTGACGCAGTTGACAACTGGATTGAACACCCTTCTTTCAAGAAAGACAAAGGGCTTTTGGAAAAGAATTACCAAATCATCGCCCGGAAAAGCGATTTGATTTTTACCGTCTCAGAGAATTTGTTGGATTTTTTCAAAAATTTAGGCCGGGAAAAGGACATCCATTGGATTGCCAACGGCGTGGAAGTTTCCCATTTTACCAGACAAGAAACAGGCAGGCCGAAAGACATGGAGAAGATTCCCCGGCCCATTATCGGCTACGTGGGAATAATTCAGCAAAGATTGGACCTGGATTTATTGGAATATCTGGCGGAGAAGAACCCGGAAAAGTCATTCGTTTTAATCGGGCCTTTTTGGCCGGTTTATTTCAGGAAATTCAGAAAGCCGGCAGTGGAAATTGAAAGATTAAGGAAACATAAAAACGTTTATCTGTTGGGACCCCGGTCCTATCAACTGACGCCCGCCTACATCAGGAATTTTGATTTGGCCATCAGCCCCCATCGCTTGGACAGTTTTATCAAATACACCAGTTCTCTTAAGGTTCTGGAATATCTGATTTGCGGCAAGCCAGTAGTGACCACGCCGTCTTCAAGTGTGGAAAGGTTTTCCCATCTGGTCAATATCGCCCGGGATTACCAGGATTTTGACAAAAAAATCAAAAAAGCTTTGGAAAGCGACAGCCAAGAATTGAAAGAAGAGAGGATAAGGCAGATAAGCAGCCAGGACTGGGGTCTGAAAGCGGAAGAAATGATGGAACACATAAAACAAAAGTTATTTTAACACTTATGACTTTGTCCGTAATTATCGTGAGTTGGAACGTCAAGGCCCTGTTGGAAAGGTGTCTGGATTCCGTTTTCCAAAACACCCGGGAATTGGAAACCGAGGTCTTGGTGGCGGACAACAGTTCGCAGGACGGGAGTCCTGAATATTTGGAAGAACTGGCAAAGAGCAAAAAGAATTTAAAAGTCATTTTAAACAAAAGGAATCTTGGTTTTGCCCAAGCCAACAACCTGGCCCGGCAACAAGCTAAAGGGGAATTCATTTTATTCCTCAACCCGGATACGGAAATCATCGGGGATGCTTGCCAAAAAGCCATCCAGGCAATGAAAGAAAACAGGGATTGGGGCATAATCGGTTCCCGGCTGGTTGATCCGGATGCGAAGGTTCAGATGTCGGTCAAGTCGTTTCCCAGTATCAAGAATCAGTTGATGCTTCTGTTGAAACTTCATTATCTGTTCCCCAAGAGCGGGATTGTCAGGGATTATTTTCAAAAGGACCGCGATTACGAAAAAACCGACGAGGTTGACCAGGTGGCCGGGGCGTTTATGATGACGGGAAAGGAAATAATCAAAAAAGTCGGCTCTTTTGACGAACGTTTTCATTTATGGTTTGAAGACGTTGATTTCTGCCGCCGGATGAAGGAGGCCGGCTACAAAGTGGTTTATTATCCCCGGGCAAAGGTCCTCCATCACGGAGGCGAAAGTTTCAGCCAGCTTTTGTCCCTCAAGAGACAGAAGATTTACAATATGAGCTTACTGGCTTATTTTAAAAAATACTATTCGTTTTTTTATTATTGGCCTTTGGTTTTGGCCCGGCCCTTAAGTTTGTTATTGGCTCGTTTGAGCGAGATTTATTCCGTCTCCAGAAAGAAACAAATAAAAAAAAGGTTAAAGCTTGAATAAAATGGAAAAAAGGAACCGGTTGCAAAATTTAGGAATGATTATTTTCATTTTTTTCCTTTTTCAGTTTTTTTCTTTTCTGGGTTATTTGAATCCTCTGGTTTCGGATTTCGTTTTCTGGCTGATTATTCTGGCCGCCGTTGGTTTTAGTTTGATTAAAATAGAATACGGCTTCTTGTTTTTGATTTTTGAATTTCTGGCCGGCCACGAAGGTCATTTGTTTGAATTCGCCGGTCTTTCTCTGAGACTGGCGTTGTTTCTGGTTGTTATGTTTGTCTGGCTGGTTAAGAAGGTGAGCCAGGAAAGAAAAAGGTTTTTTAATATTTTCATCAAGCCGAAAACGTCGTTGTTCTTTTCAATCTTCCTGCTGATTGTTTTTCTGGCTTTTATCCAGGGCTTGTTGCAGAACAACCCGGTTTTGGCAATCAAGGATTTTATTAACTATTCTTAGATCTTCCTGGTCTTCCCCGTAATTGACGTTTTTAAAAAAGAATGGTTCCAAAAGAACGTTTTCAAATTCAGCCAGGCGGCAATCATCGGCATGGGTCTGTTGACCGTTTTCGTTTTCATCCTTTTCGTTGCCGACTTCGCCCAGGTCCATGACAAGTTCTATTGGTGGTGGCGGGGGGTGGTTGTGGGCAAAGCGACGGACACGGGCACGGGTTTTTTCCGCATTGTCAGTTCGGCTCATTTATTGATTTTTCCTTTATTTTTAGTTTATTTGAGTT
>CAZCKV010000091.1:0-3109 GCA_964499385.1 uncultured Gammaproteobacteria bacterium
ATGAAACGAAAAATCTGGAATGACATTCAACGACGAATTATTCCCTTACAAAATCTAAAATAAATAGGGACACATCCTATTTTTCATGCTTTATGTTTTTTCCTCTGGGATCTGCAGAATTTTGGGGTCGGATCGCCCGAAGTGCTTTTTTGGGGCCCAAAAAGGAGCTTTTAAGGCAAAATATCAGCCCTTATTATGGGGTATCTTTCATGATATCTATAAGTTAGCATGGCCCGACCCCCTTTTCCCCCTTTAATATAGGGAATATTGTTTTCTGTTCGAATACGGACATAAATTGTACGAGAGCGGACATAAATTGTTTTATAAGCTTAAAAAATCCCAAGAGAAAATATTGGCATATTTTTTGCACTTAAAAACATGAGATGGAGTTTAATCATGTTTAAAAATTATTTAAAAGTCGCCTTACGTCATATGAAACGGCAAAAGGGATATACCTTGATCAACCTAGCCGGTCTGTCGGTTGGAATCGCCTGCTTGGTTCTGATTCTTCTGGTCGTACAGTATGAATTTAATTATGAAAGCCATCATAAAAATGCTCACAGAATCTACCGAATCAATGTCGAGCATAAACGTGCCAATCAAGCCTTCCGCGTCACCTTTTCGCCAGTTCCCTTGGCAGAAACCCTAAACAAAGAGCTCCCGGAAGTCACCTATTTTACCCGTTTTTTTTCCTTTTCTCAGAGTCTTGTAGCGCATAAGGATCGAAAATTCTACGAGAATGGATTAACCTTTGTCGATCCCGGGATCCTGGAGATGTTCAACTTTCCCCTGTTGGCCGGAAATAAAGCTACGGCCTTGAACAACACATATTCAGTTGTGATGACTGAGGAAATGGCAAAAAAATACTTCGGAAATGAAAATCCCTTGGGAAAAAGCCTGGTCCTGAACAATTCTCTTTCCCTGAAGGTCACTGGAATGATGAGAGATCATCCCCGCTACAGCAATATACGCCCTGATTTTCTTGTTTCCTTCGAAACTCTGAGAAAGTTGGCTCCCGACTCATACTTCAAGAACTGGCTGAGCCAGCAAGTTAAATCCTACATCATGCTGCTAGAGGAGCATTCGATGAAGGGAACTGAGGCCAAGATCCAGAAGGTTTTCCGGCGCCATGTTCGTGAAGATGATGATCGTGTGCTCCACCTCGACCAATTGAAGCGGATGCACCTTTTTTCCAATGCCGAACCCACAGGAAACGTCAACTCGCTGTACATTCTTCTGGCAGTTGGAGGATTGATTCTGTTAGTAGCCTGCATTAATTTTATGAACCTGTCCACGGCCCGCTCTTTCAACCGGGCCAAAGAAGTGGGTTTGCGTAAGGTTGTGGGGGCGACCCGCCAGCAGTTAATCCGGCAATTTATCGGCGAAAGTCTTATCTATACCGCGGTGGCTACGTTTCTGGCGTTTGTCTTGAGCCAGACATTCTTGCCTATTTTAAACAGCTTGACCGGCCAGTTCGTGAAAATCGGCAATCTCTTTAAAGTGGAAATTCTGGCCGGATTGGCGGGGATTTTTCTCCTGGTCGGATTCCTCTCGGGAAGCTATCCTGCCCTATTCCTTTCAGCTTTTCAGCCAGTGGGAGTCCTAAAAGGCACACTTAAAAGCGGGACTCGGGGTGTTTTGTTCCGAAAGATCCTGGTGGTTGCTCAGTTTGCGATTTCAATCATCCTGATTATCTCCACTATGGTTTTCGGACGGCAATTGCATTTTCTTTTAAACAAGCCCTTGGGCTTTGAAAAGGATCAAGTCGTGGTCATTCGCAACGACAGAAACTCGTTTTCTAGGGATCTACAGCCGCTCAAATCCGCGCTCTTGAAAAATCCCAATATCGGAGGTGTGAGCGGATCGTCCATGCTTCCAAGCTCGATCGGGATGTATAACGAAGTTACCTGGGAAGGGGCAGTCAATGAGGAAACCATCGTGATCATGCATAACAGGGTAGATTACGATTTTTTGGATACTTATGAAATAGGATTGATTGCCGGCCGCAACTTTTCCCCTAAATTTCCCTCCGATATCGGGTCCAGTGAACAAGGTCCGGATGCTTCCCGTTCGATAATTCTCAATCAAGAGGCTGTTCGACGCTTCGGATGGGAGGAACCCATCGGAAAAAAAGTGATCCAGACGTTCGGGGCTCAGAGGTTTTACTTCACCGTGATCGGAGTCATCAAGGACTTTCATTTCAGCTCCCTTCGGGAATCCATCCAACCCTTGAATCTCTTTCTCAGCACGCAAAACAACAGGTATGTATCTGTCAATATCCAAACTGAAAACCTGACCGAACATCTAAAATTTGTCGAAGACACCTGGACCCGGATCTTCCCGAACACGCCCTTTGACTATTTTTTCTTTGACCAAGTTTTCGAGCGAAGATATCAGTCCGAGGCTGGCCTAAAGCGGCTTTTCGAGTATTTCAGCGGTTTGGCCGTTTTTATTGGCTGTTTGGGATTATTGGGATTGGCCGCTTATTCGGCCGAAAGGCGCACAAAAGAGATAGGTATCCGGAAAGTCCTGGGTGCTTCGCCACCACAAATCGTAATGCTTTTATCCAAGGAATTTTCCCGTTGGGTATTGGCCGCCAACATGATTGCCTGGCCGGTGGCTTATCTGGCTATGCATTTCTGGCTGAACGGCTTCGCTTACCGTATCAACCTTAACCATCAATTAGGTTTCTTCGTACTTGCTGGAGCTTCTGCTTTTGGAATTGCCCTTCTGACTGTGGGTTTCCAGGCCGTCAAAGCGGCTCTGGCCGATCCGGTGCGGGCATTGAAGTATGAGTAGCTTCCAATATTTCACCCTCAGCAAAGCACATTTAAGCGAAATTATTTGGGTTAATAGCACTGAATAGTTTAATTTTAGGGTCGGACCGAACGAACTGTTTAATTTTAGGGTCGGGCTACACGAACTGTTTGAATTTTCAGGAGTTAAACTGAAAAACGGCCTCAAAATCAGCCTTAAAACAATGGTTTTGGTGGAAAAAATGTACGTTTAAGCAGATCAGATGTTATTTTTGAAGTTTTCGTCTTAAAGTGCTTTGGCTCATCGCAATAATGAGTACCTGATTAGAAGACAAGAGGAAGAGGAACAGATG
>CAZCKV010000092.1:0-2908 GCA_964499385.1 uncultured Gammaproteobacteria bacterium
TTTTGACGTGGAAGCAGATTTGAACCAGAAATACGGAGTAGCTGGTTCGCCGACCATGGTTATTAACGACCAGGTGGTCAGCCCCAATCGTTCTCCTCAGGATTATAAAGAGGCGATTTGTTTAGGTTTTAAGTCTATGCCTGAAGAATGCCTTGAAGAGCTTTCAGCCCAGCCGTTGGTTTCGGGTTTCGGTTTTGAACAAGGGGATTCCAGCGGCGGAGAATGCGAATAAAAAAAATTAACGGATATGCATAATTTATTGTTTGATTTTCTACATAATTTTAGACCCCAGCCGATTGTTTTGCGGCTGGGGTTTTTTAATATCCATTGGTACGGCTGTTTAATAGTTTTGAGCATTATTTTGGGTTTGATTTTGGTTTTTAAATTGGCTTCAAAGGTTAAAATAAAAAAACAATTTTTAGAGAACTTGATTTTTTATTTGGTCATCGGCGGTTTCATCGGCGCCCGGCTTTACGACGTTTTAGCGGAATTTCCTTATTATTTGAAAAATCCTTTGGATATTTTCAAGGTTTGGCAGGGCGGATTAAGTATCTACGGCGCGCTCATCGGCGGTTTAACGGTTTTGTTTTTTTTCAGCAGGAAATACAGAATAAATTTTTTTACCCTGGCTGATTTGCTTGTTCCGGCTCTGGCTCTGGGTCAGGCAATCGGGCGTTGGGGCAATTATTTTAACCAGGAAATCTTCGGCTGGCCGACCAGTTTGCCCTGGGGCATTCCGATTAAACTCGCGGCCAGACCGGCTGAATTTTTTGCCTCCCAATATTTTCACCCCTGTTTTTTGTACGAATCAATTTGGAATTTCTTGGTTTTTCTGGTTTTAATTTTTCTGTGGAAGTTCAACCTCCACAAAGGGAAATCAGGAATGGTCTTTGCTTTGTATTTAATTCTTTATTCTTTTGGCAGGTTTTTTATGGAGTTTTTAAGAATTGATTCCCAGCCCATGTGGCTTGGATTGAGATTGGGTCAAATAACGGCAATATTAATGTTCGTTGTCGGATGGGGAATAATAATAAAATTAAAAATCAAAGCAAAGCGCCTATCCCTGGGCTAAGACAACGGCCCAGACCTCCTTTGCCCCGGCTTGGCGCAATGTTTTAGCCGCTTCATTCAGAGTGGCGCCGGAAGTCAGAACGTCATCGACGAGAATGATGTTTAAAGGGCATTTTTCCCGGACTTTAAAGGCGTTTTTGACGTTGTTTTTCCTTTGTTGATGATCAAGGTTGGTTTGCGAGGGTGTGTCATGAGTTTTTTTCAGGACGTTTTTCAAGGGCCAATTGAATTCCGAAGCCAGTTCACGGGCGATCAGTTCCGACTGGTTAAAGCCGCGGATAGCCAATTTTTTTCTGGTTAAAGGCACGGGAACCAGGACAAAATTATTTTTTTTCAGGTAATTTACGGCTTTCGGAGAAAATTTTAAAAATTCAATCAAAAAAGGAACAAGATATTCCAGGATATTTTGATTAAAAGGGGAGTATTTAAGAGTTTTGACGGCTTTTTTGACCAGGGGCTGGCAATAATCCAGGGCGCTGACGGCTTTGTCAAGATGATGAAGATTGACTTTCCAAAGGCCTGAAATAATGATTTGTTTCAGGCAGGAAGAGCAAATTAAATCGCCGGGTTTTTGGCAGCCGAGGCAGTTTATTGGGAAAAGGGCGTCCTTCAAAAAGTTTTTAATTGTTTTCCACATAGCGGTTGTAAAAATAAGATTTTGCTGTATAATAATATTATAAGTCAATTAAACGATTAAACAACTAAACAATTAAACAAAAAAGAGAGGAGGGAAGATTTGTTATATTGTTAAATTGTTAGAATGTCATTATGATTTAATATGGGCTTTTTTGGTCTGGGAGAAAAAAAAGGTTTTCTGGGAATTGACATCGGGTCAACCAGCATTAAATTGGTTGAATTGACCAAAGAAAAGGGATTCCCGACTTTGGTGACCTATGGTTACGCTGAAAGGGCAATCAGCGACATTGTTGATGTTGATGCCAAGGAAATTTTAAACAGAGTGGCGGCTTTACTGAAGAAACTGTACATCCATGCAGGGGTGAGCAGTTACCAGGCGATAACTGCTTTGCCGAATTTTTCCGTTTTTAATTCAGTCATCACCCTGCCGATAATGAATAAGAAAGAACTTGATTCAGCTGTCCGTTGGGAAGCGAAAAAATTCATTCCCATGCCCATTGAGGAGGTTATCCTTGATTGGCGGATTATTGACACCATTGAGGTTGAGAAAAAAATGAAAAATTATCGCATTCTCCTGACAGCGGCGGCAAAAAGTTTGGTCAGGAGATACGTTGAAATTTTTAAACAAGCCGATTTACAGCTCTTATTCTTGGAAACCGAATCGTTTGCCCTGTCGCGGTCTTTAATCGGCAAGAGCCAGGCCACGACCATGATCATTGACACCAGCGCCGTGAGCACGGACATTCTCATCATTGAAAAAGGCATTCCGGTCCTTAATCGCAGCATTGACGTCGGCGGCATCACCATTTCCCGGGCTATTGCCAACACTTTGAACGTTAATTTTAAAAGAGCGGAACAATTTAAAAGAGACATCGGCATGAGTGGTTCTTCAAAAATTCCCAGGATTATTGAAGGGATTTTAAAGCCCGTAGTTGACGAAATGCGTTACTCAATCAGGCTTTATCAGGACCAGGTGGGAAAAACGATTGAGCAGGTTATTTTGTCCGGCGGTTCGGCTTATCTGCCCAATTTGGCGGAATATTTTTCAAAAATTTTAAACATCAGGGTAATAATCAGCAATCCCTGGTCCCGGGTGGCTTTTGCCGAAGAATTGAAGCCGGCCCTGGACGAGGTGGCGCCGCGTTTTGCCGTGGCAGTCGGGTTGGCTTTAAGAGAAATTATATAAAGAACCCAGCACATA
>CAZCKV010000093.1:0-2895 GCA_964499385.1 uncultured Gammaproteobacteria bacterium
ATAATTCTCTGATGTGTTAAAATGACCTGGAATTCACTGAGAGATTTTATTCTAAATAAATTAAAAATATATGGCAAAAAAAAGTCAGCAATTTACGGCTGTCTATCAAAAAAAAGGCAAATGGTATATTGGTTGGATCGAAGAAGTGCCGGGCGTCAACACTCAGGCCAAAACAATTAAAGAATTAAAAGAAAATTTAAAAGAAGCGCTTATTTTGATTATTGATTCAAATCGGATGATAACAGAAAAAGAAACGACAAAGCCCTTTGTAAGAGAACCGATTCACATCTCTTATTAAGATGAAGAGAAAAGATTTGATTAAACGTCTTTTAAGACAAAAATGTATTTTAATTAGAGAGGGTGGCAAGCATAGCGTTTTTTGTAACTTGTCAAATAACAGAACATCCGCGATTCCCAGACATAATGAAATAAATGATTATTTGGCAAAAAAGATTATTCATGATTTAGGATTAAATTAAATTTAAGTTGATAACTAATTTAAAATCAAGTAAAAGTTAAACAACGAGTTTATAACTATACGGTAATTTTTGAACCGGCAAAAGAAGGCGGATACGTGGTTTATGTTCCGGCTTTACCCGGTTGTCTTACTCAAGGGGATAATTTTGAAGAAGCTGAAGTAATGGTCAAAGATGCTATTAAAGAATATTTAAAAGCAATGAAAGACTTAAAAGAGGATATTCCCATTGAACCGGAAAAGACAATTATTTCTCGAGTTCCGGTAAAAATATCCTTTTAATGCTTTTCTTATGCGATTGCCGGTATTAAAACCTGGAAAAGTTATAAATGGTTTAAAACAGATTGGATTTGCCAAGTCAAGACAAACTGGCAGCCATCTTATTCTAATTAATAGAATAATTAAGAAAATTATCGTTGTTCCTATTCACGCCAACAAGGATATAAAACGAGGAACATTAAGGGGTATTATTAAGCAATCTGGATTAACAGTTAAAGATTTTTTAGATTTATTAAAATGAGATGATTGGTATCTTGAAATCTCATATTCCAAATTAAATAACTAATTATAACTAATTCTAAAATAAATCAAGTTTATGAACAAAAAGACAACTTATTTAATAATTGCAGTGATTGTCGTTTTGGCGGTTATTTTCGTTTTAGTCAGTTGCACAAGGACGGAAAAGAAGGAAGTTGGTCCGGAACAAGTTGGTCCGGAACAAGGAACCGGCGAAGGAATTGTCCCGGAACAGTCATTAACCAGACAGGAAGTGCCGGAAGACGTGATGATTCCGGAATTGAATCAGGAAGTTAAAGGCGAAGAAATAGCCGTTCCTTTGACTGTTTCTCCGGCCAGTCCTCAGGGAGAAGCGAAGTTCCGCCGTTTTGAAATCAGCGCGGAAAATGACAAGTACAGTCCCTCGGAAGTGATTGTCAACCAGGGCGATACGGTCCACATTGATTTTACCGCGATTGACAAGGAATATGACATCACTTTTCCGGATTACGGGATGAAACAGACGGCTCAGAAAGGAGAGAAAAAGATTTTGGAATTTCAGGCCTTGAACCCGGGAAAATTCCTTTATTATTGCGAGCTTTGCGGAGGAATTGACGGAAATACAAAGGGCTACATCACCGTTGTTCCGAAAGAATAAAAAAAGAGTATAATAATAGTACAACGAATAATAAAGTCCTTTTTATTAGATCCCTTTTCTCTTTTAAATTTAAAATCCTCCGACCTTGTGCCAAAAAATTTATTTTAAAGTTTTGAATTTTAAAAACTAAAATATTAAAATGATATCAAAAAATAAATGTTCTAATGTTTGCCCCGTAGTGAACGCGAAGCGTTCTACTACTAGGGTTAAAATGTTCCAATGTTCTAATGCATATAGACGACGCCATTTTTTAATCTTTGGCGGCATTTTTATTTTATTTGTTATTTTGTTAAGTTTTAACATTTCACCGTTTCACTGTTCCAATGTTTCACTGTTCCAATGTTCCCATGTTTTGGCTTTTACCCCGCCTTCCGCTCCTCCTCCCGGAGACAATGTTGCTCCGCCGCTCAATACCGGCTCGGATGACCAGGGAAAATTGGGAGATTTAGGCATCGGCGTGGCAACTCCGGCCGCGGGAATAGCTTTGGACGTTACCGGCATTATTGAATCAACCGGAGCCATTACCAGCGGCGGCCAGGTTACGGGCACGGAATTCTCCATCGGCAGTTATTATTTAAGGCCCAATAACGCCGCCACTTCGCTTTACACCCTGGGTTCCATCACTGCGCTGGGGACGACTGACGCGAACTATTTCGCCGGCAACGTCGGCATCGGGACGGCGAGTCCAGCAAGTTATTCTACTATGACAGTTTATGCCATTAATGGAAAAGAACCGTTAACGTTAAGAGCCCAAGCTGGATATTCACTTTTTAGGATGGAAGACCAAGCAGGAACAACAAGGGCTTGGTTTGGTAACGATACTGGTTCAAGATTTCAAGTAAAAAACTTTCTAACTGGAGGAGATTTGTATTTAACTACTACTGGAACTGGTAGAGTAATTATAGATAATGGCCAAGTCGGCATCGGGACGACGAGTCCAGTTACTAAATTACACGTTGCAGGAACTGTATCTGCTGATATGATAAGGTCTGATATTGGAATCAATTTTCAGCAAGTATTGCCTCCTCCTCTTCATACATTGAACTTGGAAACTACTTCAGGATTGATTGATGCTGGATTACATAACTATTTTATGTCATATACAACAGCATTAGGAGAAACTAAAGGAAATTGGGAAACTGCTGGTTATCCAGGTGTCACGACAGATGCAACTCACGCAAAGGTAACAGTTTCTTGGTCAGCACCAACTGATTATAGAGTAACTGGATATAAAATTTATAGAACAACAGCTGGTGGGTATGTTGGT
>CAZCKV010000094.1:0-2878 GCA_964499385.1 uncultured Gammaproteobacteria bacterium
TTGACCCTTCACCTTTTATAGATTATAGAGAAAAACAGTTAAAAAGTGGTAAGGCAAATATAGTCTTAAGAGAACGGTTAAAATTAGAAGGTGAAGGGTTGTCAAGCATTTTAAAGGTGTTAAGATTACTGTATTAACTCATAAATTTCGACAATAATGGCAAAACAACAAATTAAAATTCCCGGGGGTAAAGAGCTTATTGACGCCCGGGCCCTGCTGGAAAAACTGGGTATTGCGGAAAAAATGATTGTCGCCGACCTGGGTTGCGGACGCCGGGGTTATTTCAGTCTTCAAGCGGCTAAATTAATTGGACCTAATGGATTAGTTTACGCCGTTGATGTGGTTAAAACCGCCTTGGAAAACGTTAATAGCATGGCTAATTTATTCGGGATTCCCAACATCAAAACGATCTGGGCCGACTTAGAAATCCCAAAGGCCATAAAAATTCCCGATAAATCCATTGATTTGGCGATGATTAACAACGTACTTTTTCAGACAAAAAAACATGACCTGATTATTCAGGAAGCCGTTCGTATTTTGGAAAAAAACGGAAAACTTCTGATTACCGACTGGAAAAAGACTTGGAGTCCTTTTGGCCCGCCGGCGGAAAACCGCATCAGTCCGGAACAAATAAAAACAGACGCTCAAAAATGCGGTCTAATTTTGGAAAAAGAGATTGAAGCCGGCCCTTATCATTTCGGTCTAATCTTTGTCAAAAAGTAACTCAAAAAATAGTTACTATAGAAGTCGGGCTTCTATAGAGTGAGGGTTGTCTTTTTTCAACTATCTTGTATAATAATACTATACTAGCTTGACATTCTTAAGCTAGTTTAATTTTAAATTCACTATGAACGAAGTGAGTTTAATTAGTAGTAATTTGTATCTCTATGAACCCCGTTAGAAGTCTCGTATTAATATGATTTCTAATCGGGGATTCAATCAAAAATTTATGAACCCCGTTAGAAATCCACTGTTGATGTGATTTCTATCCAGGGTGTTAAATAAAAATATATGAACAAAACTTCTAACGGGGTGAACAAAACTTCTAACGGGGTGAATACAATTTTATCGGCCATTGAAGAAATTTGCCGGGAAAAAAAACTTTCCAAAGAACAAGTTTTAGAAGCCATTGAACAGGCTTTAGCTTCCGCTTATCGCAAAGATTTTGGAAACAAAATGCAGAACCTTAAAGTTGAATTTGACCCTGACACGGGGAAAATGAAGGTTTTTGACGAAAAAACCGTGGTTGAGGACCTGCCGGAACCCTCCTCCGCCGAGGCTTCGGAGGATGAGCCTTCCTCCGCTGAAGCTACGGAGGGTAAAGAAGAAGAAAAAAATTTATCATCCGACTTGTCCGCCGAAACTTTAGTAAAGGAAGAAACTTTAGTGAAAGATGAACGACGTTTTAATCCAAAAACAGAAATTCAAATCTCCGAGATTAAAAAAACAAAAAAGAAAGTCAAAATAGGGGACGTTATCAAGACGCCCTTGGAAATTCCCGCTAATTTCGGCCGCATTGCCGCCCAAACGGCCAAGCAGGTAATTGTCCAAAAATTAAGAGAAGCTGAAAGAGAAGCCATCTATGAAAAATATAAAGGACAGGAAGGGAAAGTCATCAACGGCATCATTCAAGGGCGAGAAAGACAAATAATCTTAATTGATTTGGGAGAAATTTCCGCCATTCTTCCTTTGAGCGAACAAATAAGAGAGGAAAGATATTTACCCGACCAAAAAATCAAGGTCTATGTTGTTTCCGTCAATAAAACGCCCAAGGGTCCGGAAATCATTGTTTCCCGCCGCCACGCCGAAGTATTAAAAGAATTGTTTAAATTGGAAATTCCTGAAATCGCCAACGGGGTGGTGGAGATAAAAGCAATTGCCCGCGAAGCCGGGGCAAGGTCAAAGGTTGCCGTTTGGACCAAAGAAGAAACTGTCGATCCTGTTGGGGCCTGCATCGGCCAAAGGGGCGTAAGAATCCAGACTGTCATTGCGGAGATAGGGGGTGAAAAAATAGACATTATTGAATATGACGAAAGCCCGGAAAAATTCGTTATCAATGCTTTGGCTCCAGCTAAAGTCGCTTCTTTGAAAATCAATGAAAAGCAAAAGACCGCTTTGGCAAAAGTTATAGATAATCAACTTTCTTTGGCTATTGGTAGAAACGGCCAGAATGTCAGGTTGGCGGCCAAATTAACCGGCTGGAGAATTGACATTCAGGAAGAAAAACCCTCCTCTTCCCTCTCCGCTGCCTCTACTCCTGAAGACGCTTCGGCAAAGGAAACGACCGAGGAGGATAAAAAAGAAAAGAAGAATAAAAAGAAAGAAGAAAAAAACAAGGATGAAAAAAAAGTCCCCTCATCAAGAGGCAAGAAAAGTAAAGATAAAGAAGAAAAGGAAAAGGATGAAAAAAGTCGCCTCATCAGCTGACTCACCGAAGAGGCGAGAAAAAGAATGAAAAAAGAGCGTATGATAATGAAAAAATTGCCTAAAAATTTAATTGAAATTATCGTGGAATTGCCAGCCCGTGAAATGCAGCCTTTTTATGACGAAGCAATCGGACATTTGTCTGAAGATGTACAAATTCCCGGCTTTCGGCCCGGCAAAGCGCCTTTGCCCATGGTTAAAGAACACGTAGGCCAGGGAAAGATATTGGAACATGCCGCCGAACACGCCATTAATGAAAAATATCCTGAAATTGTTGAAAAGGAAAAATTGATTCCGGCCGGACCACCTCAGGTCCAAATACAAAAATTGGCGCCGGATAATCCTTTCGTTTTTAAACTGACCATCCCTTTGATGCCTCGCGTTAAATTAGGGGATTACAGGAAAATCAAGATTAAAAAAAATAAAATTGAAATAAAAGACGAAGAAATAAATC
>CAZCKV010000095.1:0-2875 GCA_964499385.1 uncultured Gammaproteobacteria bacterium
GCGAGAAATTTTGTCAAAGAAATTTCAAAGGACAGCCCGGATTTAATTGAAAATATCTTTGAAAACAAGGACATTTTGGACGAAGTCGGTTTAATCGGCGTTTTCCCAAACCAGGATTATCACCTGCCAGACGAACATCTGTCCAAAATTGATTTAATTTTCCTTTTAAAAACAAAAAGATGGACTGATTCTTCCGTGTTGTCCGGGTTGAAGAAGGATTTTCATGTTGAAAAGCTAAACAAACGCATCTGGGCAATTTCTTCACAACAAGACATTTGTGCCGAAAACGTCGCAACGGAAAATCAGACGTCTTTATCAAGAGAAAAAATCTCCTTTTCAGGCATAATATCCCCCCCTTGGGCCGGAGGATACGTTGATTTTGACAAGATGATAAAAATGTCGGAAAAGGAAAACCTTTTTTTGGAAAACAGCCCGGTGGAGATTAAAATTTTTTCTTCAAAAACCGATCCTGGAGATTTATCATTTGAACTTAAATCAGCTGGCCAAAAAGACGAAACAACAGATTTTTTAACGCAAGATATTTTAAGCAAGGGTTTAAAAGAAGGCTTTGTCTTTATAAGCCCCAAGGATGAATCAATGGATGATTTCGAAAAAAAAATAAGAATAGGATTAGCTCTTAAAAGGCCGTTTGAAGAGAGCGTATTGCTGCCCGACGGGACAAGATTCACGGAACTGAAAGTCGATCCGGACAGATTCAAATTTCAGAAAGAGGAAATAGATAACGCGGAATTACGGCACTGGAAAAACGAATTTTCAGAGGAGCAAGAACCTTTTGAGATTTTCATCCTGGAGAGTCAGAAGTATTTTTATGTCTCCAATAAACCGTCTTTGTTTGAAGCCAGCGGGGAAATGACGGATTCTTTCATTCAGGATCAAGTGATTAGAGGGATGTATTTCCCCTTAAACAATAAAGGAATTAAGGATTTGACAATAATTGAAACCCCGGAAGGAGGAAAAGGAATATTGAGGTTATTTTGATTGTGGATAACTGTTCTTGTTAATTGTTTTTTAAACTATATACTTATTTAAGTTAATAATAAATAATTAACCAAAAATGATATTTCTAACGGGGTTTAACCCTTTTTCTCTTAAAGTTTTTCAAGAGAAATTATAATGTTTTTATGTCAAACAACCTATTATCAGTAAAAGAAGTTCTCCAAGAACGCCGCAAAAAGATAAAGAAAGAACTTGAACAAATAGCAAAGAAAAGCGGCCGGGGAGAAAATAATTACGACGCGGTGTTTCCCCAATACGGAAGGGCTGAAGACGAGAACGCCGAAGAAGTGGCGGCTTTCATTGACAGCATTTCAGTCGGCGAAAGTCTGAAAAATTCATTGGACGACATTGACGCGGCCTTGAAGAAGATTAATTCGGGTCAATATGGCCTTTGTGAAACTTGCGGAAAGAAAATCAGCAAAGAAAGATTGAAGATATTGCCGACTGCCCGTTATTGTTTGGACTGCAAAAAAAGAGAAAGGTAAAAATTATTTTCTAAAAATGATTAAAAAATTATTCCGGCTCAACGTTATAATTTTAATTTTTTTTATTTTAGACAGAATTTTAAAGACAATCGCCTTGGAAGGAGTTGTCAAGAAATTCTTCTTTTTTAATTTTTCTTTTTTTCCCAACCAAAATATCGCCTTGGGAATCCCCCTTTCAGGGATTTTTCTTTATTTCTTGCTCACCGTCGTCATTCTTCTGGTCGTCTTAATGCTGGTGAAAGCATACAGAAAAGAGAAGACGGTTGACGTCTTCTCCTGGACAATGATTTTAGCCGGAGCATTCAGCAATGTTTTTGACAGGTTCAAGTACGGTTCAGTCGTGGATTATTTTGACTTGTCCTTTTTTACGGTTTTTAATCTGGCGGACGCGATGATTTTTATCGGTGTGGTTATTCTAGTTTGGCGGATAATTGCTCCTAATCATCGTTTTTTCGTTAAAAAATTCTGAACGCCGTCGGCGGCGACAGCCCCTTCGGCAGCGGCGGTGATAATTTGCCTTAATTTTCCAGGAGGAGCGGTAACGTCGCCGGCCGCGAACAAGCCGGGGACATTGGTTTCCATTGAATAGCCAACGATGATATAGTTTAAACTGACTTTTTTTAGCTTCAGCGGAAAATCAAAAATTATTTTTTCTCCCGAAGGCACTGATCCGATTTCAATAAAAAGACCGTCAATTTTCAGGTCTTTTCTGTTTTGATAAGGTTTATCCAAAACAATGTCTTCAACAAATTTGTTTCCTCTGATTTCTTTCACTTGTCTGTTAAGGATTTTGACAATCTTTTTTTCTTGATTTATTTTTTTTTGCCAGGCCGCTTGGCCGTCAAATTTGTTCTTTTGGTGGATAAGATAAACTTTTTTTGATATTTTTGCGAGAAAGAGGGAGGAAGTCATGGCGCTGTCTCCGCCGCCGACCACGGCAACGGTTTTATTCCTGAAAAAGGGGCCGTCGCAGGTGAAACAATAGCTGACACCCCGGCCGAGGAATTCTTTTTCCCCGGGCACGGAGAGGGTGCGGTGACGCTTTCCCAGGGCCAAAATGACGGTTTTTGCCTTAAAGGTCTTGTTTTGTTTTGTTTTGATTTCAAAAATGCCTTTGTATTTTTTAATATGAGTCACTTCCGCGTAAATGATTTTCGCCTGATATTCCTTGGCCTGGTCAAGGAATTTTTTCATCAATTCGTTCCCGGTCATGGGCGGACAGCCCGGGTAGTTTTCCACCAGATAGGCATTGGAAGCCGTCCCTCCCGGAGAAACGCTAATGACCAGGTTTTTTAAACCGTAACGGGAAGCATAAATTGAAGCGGTCAGGCCGGCCGGTCCGGCGCCGATAATGATTGAATCGTAGAGCATGT
>CAZCKV010000096.1:0-2866 GCA_964499385.1 uncultured Gammaproteobacteria bacterium
ACGACCTGCACCAAGTCCGCCACCTACCGTCTCTTAAAGATTATTGGGAACATGCTCCGAAAGAATTTTCTCCATTTGCCCAAAAACATTTTATTGACTGGCAGGGAAAACATTTTGTTAAAAAACAGCCAGAACAGCTTCTAAAAGAAATAAAAAGAACATTAAAAAGCAAAAACGAAAATGAAAGGCCTTTGGGTTTTTCCCGGGACAAACATAATAATTTTTACCTTTGCGAAATTCCTTCAAAGGAAATAGAATATTATTTGGGAGAACACGGTTGGGACGCTATGAGTTTAATAAAGTTTGCTAAACCGGGAATTTATCATCAATCGGGTCAGTGTTTATATAATTACCAAAAAACAGGGATAACCATAACCATTGGGAGACAGAGTTTAGTATTTAAGGTTTTAAAATTGCTCAAAAAAGACATTTTTGACAAACAACAACCCGAACTTGCGGTTTTGGTTGAAGGCAAAAATTGGTCGCCGGTATTTTTTAAGGAAAACATTCAGAGGAAATTAACGGCAAAAATTTCTTATAAAAAATCAGGCCAAAATGGTTTCAAATTTAAGATTTTCAATCCAAGAAAACTAAAATGATTTTTATCAAAATATCTAAAATAAAAAACATTAAAATAGTTCTGGACCGCGAATATATGTTTTTGTTTTTTAAAAAAAGACAAAAAGTTTTTTTGAAAAACAAGGAGAAATTGATGGATTTAAACATTGATTTAGTCAGAAATTTCCGCGGAAAATTCAGGAATATGAGTCTGAAATATGAATTAACCACCAATTACGGCAGAAAAACAATCAGGGCGAGAATTCACAAGTTTCAAGATTCTCCTTTAAGAGACGGCCGGGTTTTAAAATTTTTAAAAAACAACGGTTTGGGGAAAAATATTCCTCGTTTTTTGTACTATTACAAGCCCTTGAATATTTTGTTTTATTTGGAAGCGCCGGGAATTTCATTAGAATTTCTTTTGGCATCAAAAAAAGTAAATTCGCTTTTAAAATTTACTCCCAGGATTACCGTTTATTTAAGAAAAATCCACAATCTGAAACGAAAGCCGCTGTTTTTGCCGATCAAAGACGTCAAACAGGAAAAAAAAGAACACCGGCACTGGTTCTTTTTGGTGAGGAAATGCGGCCCGGAACTTTATCAGAGGTTTTCTCTTCTCTTGAAAGAACTTTGGCTTTTGAGACGGAACAAAAAAGAATTGTTTTTAATTTCTTCGGGATTTAGTTTGGTTCATTCAGATTTTCATTGGGGCAACGTTGTTTGTCAGGGAAAAAGGTTTTTTTTCTTTGATTTCTGTTACGCTTTTTATGGGGATCCCTTGGAAGACGTGGGAGGATTTTTAGCCCAAAACGATTCAATGTTCCGTTATTACGCGCCGGGACTTATTTCAAAGGCGAAAAAAATCAGACAGAATTTTTTAAAAGCTTATTTCCGGGGACTGCCTGACAAAAGCCAGCAATTCCGCTTGCTTTATTTTGAAATTCGGAAAACATTGGAAATGGCCGCGATTCTAAGTCTGGTTGAAATCAACAAGGACAATAAGATAAAAGGAATGACAACTCTTTTGGCAAAAGCGGAAATAAAACTCAAAGAACTGAGGAAAATGAGGTGAAACAGTAATGAATAGGGTATTTAACAACAAAACCATGTTTAATAAAGCAAAAAAAATTGATTTGCATTTTCATTCCCATTATTCAGACGGAGTTTATTCGCCGAAACAGTTGATTGAGAAATTAAAACAAAACAATTTTCAAACGGTTTCCTTAACAGACCATAATACCATTGACGGGGTGGAGGAATTTTTAAAACTAGGCAAAAAACAGGGACTTGAGGTTATTCCGGGCGTGGAGATTTACACTGATTACCAGGACAAGTCTTTGCACGTCCTGGGTTATAATTTCAATTTAAAAGACGAAAATCTGAATTTCGTTTTGAAAGAACTCCAGGCCCGACGGATTCCCCGGGTAAAAGAGGCAATTAAAATTCTTCAAGCAGAGGGCTGGGAATTAAGTGAAAAAGAAGTTTTTAACACTGTTTCTTCTTATATGGGATTGGTTCATTTGGCCGATCCTCTTAAAAAACATCCCAAAAACTGGGAGAGAATAAAAAAAGATTTTAATTGGTTTCCGGGCAAGATTATTCCGATTACCGAGATCATTGTCAGATATTTTATAAAAAAAAGCCATTCCCTTTACCGCGGTCATTCAATCTGTCCGGAAACGACAATTCCCATTGAACAGGCGATTAAACTGATTAAACAAGCTGGAGGCCAGGCAATTCTGGCCCATCCCGGCGAACACCTTTCCTGGAAAGACGACAATTTGATTGCCGAGTTTAAAAAGATGGGATTGGACGGATTAGAAGCGATTTCGTCCCATCATTCCTGGCAGGAAATAGAGCACTGGCAAAAAGTAGCCAAAGAATTAGATTTAAAAATTACTGTCGGTTCTGATTTTCACGGCGATTTACCCGAAGAATGGGGCTTTCCAATAAGAAGCCAATGGGAGTATTGGAGTTGTGGAGGTTCAACCCCCACACTTTAAGAGTTTATACCCCAGAGAGGTTGAACCTCCGTTAAAAAATCTTCACGTAGAAATAAAAGAGGGCGGTATGATTCCGCCCTTTTTTGTTTGTTTTTTTTTGTTTTAATTAATGTCGTACTTGTTCTTAGTCCTTTAAGCAACGTACAGATAAGCCGTTTTGTTTAGATGCTCCGTCCTTCCCTACATCGCTGAAATCGTGCTTTACCTCTCGGGAATAGCCACAACAGTCTGTATCGAGATCGCTAGGACTAGGACTCCACCAGAAACCGTAGTGTCCATTGTAGAAGAATCCCCAGCCGTCACGG
>CAZCKV010000097.1:0-2851 GCA_964499385.1 uncultured Gammaproteobacteria bacterium
AAAATAAACTCCGTATCCTTCGGGAATGTCTCCTCCAGTCGTCCGAGCTCCCATGGCCATATTTTGAGCCCTTCTTGTGTCCTGAGTTAATTTATAAGCTGACCTCTGAAGACCAAATTGTTTTTCGCCCTCCCGGTAATTAGCGAAAACAATGGCGGAAATTACGGCAACAATGGCAATCACCACCAACAATTCTACCAGGGTAAACCCCTTTTGACTTTTCAGTTTATTTCTGATCATTTATTTACCCAGTATATCATCTTCTAGGCGCTTTCAGCGCTTTTATTTGAAGAATACTGGAAGTTGTATTACTGGGTTTATTTTACCAAAAATATCCCCTGATACCAATTAATTAATTCATCCCCCCACAATAAAGCAAGGAAAGTTCCTGTTACTAAAAAGGGCGCGAAAGGAATTTCCGATTTTAATTTTTTCCTGCCGTAAACTATCAACGCCAATCCTGCGATGGCGCCAATATAAAAAGCTAACAGCAGAGCAACCAGAATATTAGGCCAACCCAAAACCAATCCCATTAAAAAGGCCAATTTTATATCGCCAACCCCCATCCATCTTCCACGGGATACCAACACAATAAATAAAAAGAAAGCGGTAGCTCCAACCGCGGCCAAAATTGAGTAATTAAAAATTAGAGATTGCTTAGTAATTAAATATTGGAAATTAAAAATTCCCGCGATGATAATCGCCGGATATATTATTTTGTCGGGAATAATATAATGTTTCAAATCGTAAACAAAAATTACGATTAGAAAAGCGGAAATTACCCAATAATAAATTAAGCTCAGACAATTAACCGGTAGAATCGCGGTATGTAGAAAAAATAGCCTGAAAATCAATAAAAAAATCATTCCCGTGGCTATTTCTACAAGAGGATATTGCAAAGAGATTTTTTGATGGCAATACCCGCACTTCCCTCCCAGAAATATGAAGCTGAAAACCGGAATTAAATCTCTCCAGCTCAAAACGTGCTTGCAGTGAGGACAAAAAGACCTGCCTTTTAAAAAATTTTCACCGGTCTCAAGCCGGTAAATCACGCAATTCAAAAACGAACCAACAATCAAACCGAAAAAGAAAACAGACGAAAATAAAAAAATGTCAAACATTGTTTTATTTTACCTCATTAAGAGATTCATTTCCAGAATTTGCTCTTCGTAACGTCACTTGATAATATACATCTAATGGTAAAAATAAAAAATCTACTCAAAAAATTACTCCCTTTTATTTTGTTGTTTCTGATTGTTGACTTAGCCCTTATCTTGATGATTAATTTTACCTGGGACAGCGTTTTCCAAGAACCTGTTAGGTACGCGGCTGATGATGGGGTTTACCATATGAGATTGGTGGAAAATATGCTTTTGGGCGGCCATTTCCCCAACCAAATCTATTTTGACCCTTTCACTTATTTTCCTTACGGCACTTATATCCATTTCGCACCATTGTATAGCTTTCTAATGGCCGGAGTTATTTGGCTCGCCAGTTTCGGTCAACCAACGTTGGAATTAATCAACAAAATCGCACCCTTTTTCCCACCGGCTCTCGGAGGCTTAACGGTTATTGTTATTTTTTTTATTGGAAAAATCCTATGGGGAAAATGGACAGGACTACTTCCTGCCTTTTTAATGGCTCTTTCCCAGCCATTTTTGTTTCGTTCTCTGCTGGGCGCTACCGACCACCATCAAGCAGAAATCCTATTTTCCAGTTTGGCAATACTGTTTTTGATTCTCGCTTTTCGGAAGCAAGGGAAAAGAAAATTCTGGCTGTGGACTATTCTCGCCGGCATTGGCCTCGGGCTTTATTTTTTGGTTTGGAACGGCGCCCTGCTTTTTCTTTTCATAATCTTTGTTTTTATTGTTCTTTATTATTTGATTAAATATTTATCGGGAGAATTAGAAAACCGAATACTTGCTACCGGCCTTGTTATTTTTCTGATTACCTTTTTGATGATTCTACCCTTTTGGGATCATCCGGATATATATAATGCTGCGCTTTATAATCTGCGGCATTACGGTTCTTTGGTTTTGGGAATTATCGGTTTTTCACTTGTTTGGCTACTTGGAAACTTCATAAAAAAGGCGAAGTTAAATGCTTGGCTTCTGCCGCTCCTCCTTGCCTTCTTCGGTTTTTCTCTTCTGGCACTGTTAAGAATCGTCTTTCCGCAACTGTTTTTGGCAATTATAGAAAGTCTTCAGGCGACAAGAATTGGCCTGGTCAATCACGAACTAGCAAGGGAGATAATCGGCGAAATGCGGCCCCTGAATATAGTTAAGGCTTTTAATGGTTTTGGCTACCTTTTTTATTTTTCTTTCGTTGCTCTCGGCTTTATAATCTACGATTTCGCAAAGAAACGGAAACCGGAAAATCTTTTGATAATAATTTGGTTTTTAATTATTATTTTAATGACCGGCGTCTTGATTCCGGCTGTCGGGCAGGGCAGATTTGTTTATTATCTGGCAGCGAATGTCTCGCTGCTTTGCGGGTTTCTGGCAGTAAAAGGAATCGGTTCTGCCGTTTCCGGCTGGAGGATTTCCAAAGAATCCCCTCAAAAAAATTATTTGAGAGCAGGTTCAGTTCTTTTAATATTTAATATTATCTTTTTTGTTTTTTTTCTATATCCTTTAAATGTTAACAGCCTTTTCCCGGGCAACCTGCCGAAAATCATCGGCGATGCCGTACAAACCGGCATATCCGGCGGCATTACTCGCCAGGACGACTGGTATGAAACATTAGAATGGTTAAGAGAAAACACGCCTGACCCCGGCTTGGATTATTACGCTTTATACCAAGAGCCGAAATTTAATCCAGGAACCGGCAAGATTGACCCTTATCCTTATCC
>CAZCKV010000098.1:0-2832 GCA_964499385.1 uncultured Gammaproteobacteria bacterium
TTTTTGAATACAATACTGCCTTAAATTCTCGTCAATCTCTTGTTTGTCGTGCATAACATAATCAACAAAATGAATCTTAATGTCAGCTTTATCCTTTAATAAATCCATTACCGGCAACAGAACTTTCTGGGCTTGAAGGCCGAAAGGACAATAAGACATCACAAAAAGTCCGACTTCCGGCTTGTCAACTTTGGGCAGATTTTCCAAAGAGGTTTGCTGGTTATCGTTATTCGCCGCCAGGTTTTGTTCTTTGAATTTTTCTATTTCAATGGCGTCGGGAAAAAGTATCTGCCCGTCGCTGCTGACATAAGAATCAAAACTATTCTCATTGACGTTGACGGTGAACTTGCAAAGAGAAACTTTTTTGTTGCAAATGGCGTTTGTCAAAGAAGCGACTGAACCCGGCTGCATAAGATACTGATTAATGAATTCAACGGTTTTCCCCGCCAATTTATCAGCTGAAAAACCGGTTAAAACCTGTTTTAAACCAAAACCATTGGTCAAAACAGAAACGACTAAAATGACAAATAAAATGCCGGATATTATCTGCCAAAGAAACTTTTTTAAAATTTCCATACGTAAAAATTAAACTGTTAATTAATTTAACATTATAAATAATTCTTTAATTTTTGTCAAGCCTTTGTACAAGATGAGTACATAGGTAACACCTGCCTCATCAGCCGGGCAATCTTTTGAGAATTCAATGGGAGTCTTGTAATTCAAGGATTCATGAGGCCTTTTAAAGTTGTATTCTATGAGCCACTCATTCAGTTCTTTGTTAAATTAAAAAAAATTGAGAGGCCGAGCCTCTCAATTTTTAGTTGTTGCTTTTTCCGTAATTTTAGACCATAATATAATTGTCTCCAGACAGAATCATTTTAAAGATCAAACCTATTATCAAATATGCTTAAAGAATTATCTAACCTAGCTAATGCTTCTAAAGCAGAGAAGCCACGGAAGACATTAGACGAAATTTACCAACAAGAGCTTTTGCCGCTCTTAAGAATTTTTCAATTACCAGACGAGTCATGGGAAGAATGTGAAAATCGAGTATTGAAGAATTTAAGAGAAACAGTAGAAAGAAATCAGAATATTGAAAATAGGATGACGGCCAGCCCGGAAGAAACTTTAAGAGAAACAAAAGAATTGCTGCTGCAAAAATCCCACCTGATAATAAGCGACTATGAAAAAAAGGGGCGGAAAAAACCGCTGGCCGCGGAAGAACGGGAGCTTCTCAAGAAAGCCAGAATTGTCTTATTGGCCGCGGGCGACCTTTCCGACTGGAATAAAAGATCTGAAAAAGATATTCAAGAAGCTGATACCACATCATTGATATCTTATTATCTTGACGCCGAAAAACACAGCTGGCGTAATGAGCCGGAGGATTTTAGGTTAACCGGGGCTGAAATTTCCGGCTTGGTTAAAGGCGGCTTAGGAACAGTCTTATCCAAAATTGACTCTTATAAATATAGCGACCTGATAAAAGAGACGCCTGATGAATTATTGCAACTTTTAGCTAAAAAAGACGATCATAATCTTATTAGTAAGGCCCTAAAAGAATGCCCGGCGCCCGAAGGTTATTCAGCTGAGACTATTAAAGTGTTAAATAAAACGGACTATGGAGGTTTAATCTTAAAAAACATTTCTCTGTTTGAAAAGTCGCTTAACCCGGAAGATATTAAAAGATTAATAGAATCTTATAGTCCGGAATATCCTTATCACCTTAATGACTTACTGGGTTATATAAAAAAATTAAATTGGAATCAGGAAACTAAAACTGAGCTTATTGATTTTGCTTTTAAACACAACAATATAGTTGACAAAGGATTTAAAGAGATCTTGGGCGAAGCCGAGACGGTTCAATATAACAAAATTGAAGATGGTATTAAAAAAATTATCATGCCGGGTGACGGTTGGGAAAAAACTCCACCGGAAGAACTGTCGGCGGAGGCCATGGCGGAAATAAAAAAATATATCAGTGACGGTTATGTGACATTTTTCCACCAATATTATGATTATATCTCTTATTTTACGGAAAATGACTATGAGTGGCTGCGCGACCAACTGATAAAACATGATCAGGAAAATTTATTAATCAGCGGCCGCGGAGATTACGGTCTTAAGCTCGCCGATCAAAAAATTTACGCGGCCAAGTTAATTGCCCAAGATAAAAAATTAATCCTAAAAAAATTAATTGAAAAAGGTAGTCTGGCTGAATCTTTATTATCCCCGGAAAGTTACAATAAAATGCTGGATAATGGCGATGTGTTGCCGCTAAAATTTCTGTCTGGCCGTTTAAGCGAAGAATCATTCGCTAAAATAATGGCCAAAAAGCCGCAATATCTAAAAGGAGAGGAACTGTTTACAAATATAAATTGTTTTGATTTTGAAAATACCCGACGTTTCAAGGATTATAAGAATTATCAGGAATTTATCAATTTTATAGAAGAAAAATTCGGTTTAAAAAATGACCTATATATAGATTTAAAGTTAGAAATGTCGGGACTAAGCCGGGAGGAGCTGATCGCTTATCAAGAGGAATTAGCCCGGAAAGCGGATATCTTAAAAGCTAAATTAGATTCGCTTTATCCTAATATTCCCGAAAAATCAACGTTAATTAATTCATTCAGTTCTGAGTTTGGCTTTAAGATGTTTAATAAAACCGAATCGGAGTTAGAAGTTTTTTTAGAAACCATGGCTTTTTTGCCAAGCCAAATCCGTCAACAAAACAAGAAAATATTTTTAGACGCGGCGGAAACTATTAAAAACTTCAGCCCGGAAAAAAAGGAAGAGGTTGAAAAAAAACTGGAAAAAATGCTAGAAATCTTTGGT
>CAZCKV010000099.1:0-2731 GCA_964499385.1 uncultured Gammaproteobacteria bacterium
TTAATACAATTTTATAACAATTTCTTTCATCTGCTTTTTTAACCAGATAATCCATCATTTTCCTTCCAATGCCCTTAACTCTAAAATTCTGGTCAGTAACAACATTTTCTATATGCCCGTATGGTCTCCCGCCGTGGGATAAATTCAACTGAATAATTAGCGTCGCTGTTCCTAACAATCTTTGCCTTCCTTGATAAACACAAACCACATAATTTCTATCAAAAATCATCTCATTCAAAATCGTTCTTAATTCTTTTTTATCTGTCTTTAAATTTTTTTCTTTAGGAGGACTTAACTGATATAATAAATCAAGAATTTGCTCCAGGTCTTCGGGCTTTGCATCTCTTATCATTTTAGATTTTTTTTAAAAACATCTTTATAAAAATTATGTATTATTAATTATTGGTTCTCTAAGCGAAGATTTTTCTGAGTTTTGCCTTTAGTCGCCGTCTCGGCGACGCTTGACGCAATTGTTTGATGAAACCCGAACCGCCTTGGCGGCGCTTTTGGTGGCGTTTCTCGGAAAGACTCTGAACTCATTTTGCCTGTCCATCCGAAGCTAAATAGTGAAGGCGGGAACAAAATCCCGAATGATTGCTCCGCCTTTGGCGGAGCAAAAAACCAAACCTGAACGCTCGGGCGGGGCGGGGAAAAAAAGGTGTAGGGAAAATGAATTCCCGCCCCGCCCTCGCCTGCCCCGTAGCGAACGAAGTTCTGCTACTGGGGCTTTCGCCGCCTCTTTTTTCGCCGCCGTAATTTTTAGTGCCAGCAAAGCTGGCGTGCCGAAATCAAGTTTTCTATTTTGTTGGATCAACTACTCTGCCCAAAAATAGAATATTTCCTGTTTCTTTTTCTTGGATTATAAAGATAAAAGGATGGTCTGCTCTAAAAACATTTCTTGGCATAACAGCCGTAAGTTTCATACCTACAGCAGTAGCGGCAGCCGCTTCTGTTCCTTCCTCATCAACTTTAACATATGCTTGATGAATAACAAAACCGATAAACAAATCTTTTTTTCCAGTCATTCCTGAGAAATCAGCGTTTCCAGAAAAAGCTGTTTGCATTCCTAAGGCACTCAAGGTATCTTTCATAAAATATTTAGTGTCAAGTTCGAATTTAGGAAGAGCTATTGAATCCAATTTCGTTTCTTTCATTTGGAACTTGTATTCATTAAGTTTCTCTGCTGTCAGAGAGGACTCTATTGAGTCAAGGTTTTCAGTTGGCAATAATACCAACATTGAAATTTTTTCCCCCTTGTACGGCAATTCCAAGATTTGCAGATCTTCTGTATCGGCATAATTAAACCTCGCTTTATCAGGATCCATATACATCATGGGGGTTTTCACAATATTAGTGGGAGTTATTTTGAACTCTTCTTCACGAGTATCAGACTTATCGAATTCCCATTCCCAGACACCCTTAAAATAAATTGCATTAGTTAAGACAAGTCTTGTCATTGCATTAAGGAATCCTGCGGGAATCAAATCTTTAATTTTATTATTTGTCTGCTCTCCTATAAAGCTGTTGATAGTTTGTCTTGATCTCTCGGTTTCTTTGATAAAATCCAAATTTGCTGCTTTTCCACCATAATATTTTTCAACTTTGCTCGTATAATCTTTAAGGAAAGGATAATCTTGTTGAACCCATAAAGCATTTCCCGTTTTCAATTCGTAATCCTTAGCTCCTTTATTAATGTCATTATAAATTGCAGCAAAATTCGGTCCTAAAATATTGCTTTCCGGAAAATGAAAAACGGATTTCATCTCATCTGCTGTTTGTCCTTTTGCGCCTTCATAAGTCATTGCTAAAGCAGAGGAAATGCTATACGGAGAATAAAAAATATTTCCATTTTCAGACTTATCTAGTTCGGAATATAAATCAAAGGTAAATTTATTATTTGCATTGGCTACATCTTGTATACCTTGTTGCGTTGACCCAGTATCATCTGCTCGAGGGGGTTGATCTGGCTGATACGGAAAAAGAAACAATACTGCTGCAGTAGCTACGCCTGCGAACAAAATGAGAAACTTAAACAGCTCTTTTTTTCTTTGCCCGGACGAAACCGCTGTACCGCATTTTTGACAAAATTTAGTTAGTAGTGACAACCGTTTATTGCATTTTAAACAGTGCATATTTTTATTTTATTAATTATTAATTATTTAATTTTATCGCAATTGCTGAATGGAGCTCGAACCTATTTTGAGCAAAAAATGCCCGCTTGATTGGACGGCCAGAATTTTTAACGATCGATGGTGAGGCGGTTTGCCTTCATTTTTTGAGATAGGAGTTTTTTTAAGTGGGTTCATGGAATCATGGAGAGTCCGACCCTCCAAAAGGGTCAATATACTATCCTAAAAATGGCTATTTATCAATATCAGATACTCTTTTTACATACTTCTCCAATAACCACGAACTTGATTGGATTTTGCCGCTTTGGCCAATATTAAAAACCATTTTACAGCCAATTTTATCGCAAATGGCAACTTCGGGAATGTTGTTTTTATTCCGGTCTCCGCCATTGGCAAAAATATCCGGTTTTAGTTTTTTCAGCTCGCGGCAAACGCTTAAATCTTCTGTGCCGGGCTTATGTTCCGTCAAAACAACGCGGTCTACCGGCTTTAGCGCCCCTATTATCTGCCGGCGCTCCTCTTGGAGCATAAAAATATGTCTTTTCTTTTTTACCAGCCAATTATCATTATTTAATATCACGACCAGCTCATCTCCCAGCGAC
>CAZCKV010000100.1:0-2630 GCA_964499385.1 uncultured Gammaproteobacteria bacterium
TCATTAAAATGGGGTCAGTGTCAGAATGTCACTTCAAACGGCCGCCGTGTCATCATTGGTGGCTTCAATTTGTGGGGTCTGGATGTCACTGACTGGGTCTGGTTGAATGGCAGCCACAACTACAATGTTGGTCTTGCCACCTCTCGGAAATTTTCACGACCCCGCTCAGGACAAGCTGAACCTTTATCCTGAACAAAGTTGGAGGATTGAATTCTTGAGGATTTGTTCATCTTGACAACAACTTGAGCCTTCGGCGTCCCGCTAAGCGGGATTCGCAGGAGGCTCTTTTCTTTTTTTCAATTATCTTATAAACTTAAAATGTCTGCTAAGGTTTATTAATGAACTAAATTTTTAAAAAAGAAAATTACCAGAGAGCGCGAATTAATGTGGAAAACAAGAAGGGACGCTGTCCCCCAAAATAAAAAAGTTCCAATGATTACCAACAACCAAATTATTGAACAAATCAACAAAAAGATTTCAAAAAAACCTTTGTTTTACATCACCCGCCAAGCGGAAAGAGGCTGCGGATTAGGTGATTTATTGACGAATTATAAAATTATTACCGCTACTCCCCAAAAAGATACCTGGGAAATCCTGGAAAAAAAACGCCTGCCCCCGGGGTTCGCCGTTGTTTTCAAAAACAACGGAAAAATCCAGAGGTTAAGCAAACAAAAAAAATTGAAACTTTTAAATCCTGATTTTCGCCTGGTTGACAAATATGAAAACAAAATCAGCCAGCACCAATGGCTGAAAAACATTATTCCCCAAAATCTGCCGAAGACGATAATCACCTTTCCCGTTAAAAATTCTTTCAATGAATTGAAAAAACAAATCGGCTCGCCTTTCATCTGCCAGTTCAACAGAAGCCATACGGGCGAAGGGACAATGTTGATTTCCAATCTAAAAGAGTGGCTGGAGTTGATAAAAAAATTCCCTTTAAGGGAAGTGAAATGCGCCTCGTTTGTTAAAAGTCATATTATTACCGTTAATGTATGTGTTTGGCCCGCTTCATCAGCGGACAGGCAGGACTGCGTTTTAATCGGCAGTCCCAGTTATCAAATAACCGGGTTAAAAGAATTAACTGATTTTAAATTTTCAACAGTCGGCAATGACTGGTCATGCGCTAAAAAAATCCTCAAGCCCAATGATTTGAAAACTATTAAAAACCTGGCGCAAAAAATCGGCCGGGCAATGCTCAAAGACGGCTGGCGCGGTTTGTTCGGCCTTGATCTGGTGAAAGACAAAAACTGGCTGGTGATTGAAGTAAACGCCAGACAGCCCGCTTCAACCGGATTGGAAACGTTATTGCAGAGAAAACAAGGAAAAGGCATCTCTATTTTCGCCAGCCATCTGGCCGCTTTACTTGGTCTTCCCCTACTAGATACCTGTCTTAATGTCCAAAAATCTTTTCAAAAGATTGGACAGGGAAGCCAGATTGTCATCAGAAAAAAAAAGAAAAACAATTTCAAATTCAGGGATTTGCAAAAATTTCCTGAAATAAAAACCGTTAAAACCGATTTGAAAACCGAAAAACACAATTCTGAATTATTTAGGATTCAAAACCTTAGCCAGGGCTTTGTAAAAAATAACGGCCGGTTAAATACTTTTGGCAAAAAAATCGTAAATAAGTTAAAATAAAAAATGGATAAACAAATTTTAAAAATACCGGAAACCGGGCAAAAAGTCATTGATTCCTATTTAAAAATGCCAATTAATGGTAAAATTATTACTTGCCCTTATTACACCAACTTGAAAAAAGAACGGGCCGCTTTAAGGGTTCTTCTGGGAAAAGGTTCGGCCCAAGAAATTATCAATGAGACAAAATTTATCGCCCAAAAAGAGGACGTTGACTTAGATAAATTTTCGCCGGAAGAAATTTATCGTTTCATGGTCGAACACAATCTGGGAATTGACTGTTCTGGTTTGGTCGTTTACATTTTAAAAGCCGTTTATCAGGAAGCGAAAAAATTGAATATTTTAAGAAAAATCAAAATTGTTTCTTTTTTTAAAAGACCCTGGCGCTATATTGTCAGTCGGCTCAGGCCCGTAGAGAACATCAGCGTCCGCGTTCTTGCCAATGACAAAAACAGTTTTTTGATTGAATTTTTCAAAGACATACTAGCCGGGGATTTGATGATCCGGCCAGACCTCAGACACGTTTACTTAATAACGGAAACGGAAAAGCAAAACGGCTCAATCAAAAAAATCACTTATGTCCACGCTCCTCGGCCAAAACAAAGAGATTATTTCGGCCCGGGCGTATTCCAGAACGCCGTCACTCTGGAAAAAGGAACGCTAGGTGAATTAAATGAAAAAATAAACGACCAGGTCGTAATCCGGCGGATTAAAATTTTAAAATGACAGACCTTTTTAACCACTCTATTTTAAATTCCACCCTGCTTTTTGCCATTATCTCCGGCCTGGCCGCTTTTATTTGCGCTCCTTTGCTAATCCGCTTGTTGAAAAAGTTCAAAATCCAAAGGACTTTCGAAATCGGATCTTCCAAAGGAATCGGCCATCGTTTGGAAAAAACCGGCACCCCGATTATGGGAGGACTGTTAATGGTAGTTATAATCCTGATAATCACCCTTCTTTTCAACTGGGATAAAAGATACACTTACGTCCCCATC
>CAZCKV010000101.1:0-2607 GCA_964499385.1 uncultured Gammaproteobacteria bacterium
AGAAATAAAAGCCGGAGATATTGTTGCTATTGCCGGAATTCCAGATGTAACTATTGGTGAAACAATAGCAGATCCGGAAAATCCAGAAGTTTTACCATTGATTAATATTGAAGAGCCTACTGTTAAAATGACTTTTATGGTAAATGATTCTCCTTTTGCCGGCAAAGAAGGACAATTTTCAACAACAAGGCAAATTAGAGAAAGACTGTTTAAAGAATTAGAGACGGACGTTTCTTTAAGAATCCAAGAAACCGACAAAGGAAACTGGATTGTTTCTGGCAGAGGAGAGCTTCATTTAGCTATCTTAATAGAAAGAATGCGCAGAGAAGGCTATGAATTACAGGCTTCAAGGCCTCAGGTTATTACCAGAGAAATAAAAGGGCGGATAATGACTCCATACGAAAAAGTTTTCATTGAAGTGCCTGAAAAATATCAGGGAGCGGTAATCCAAAAATTGGGAAGCAGAAAAGGAGAGTTAAAAGAAATTAGGAATAACGGCGGCATAATCTTCTTGGAGTTTATAATTCCAACAAGAGGTCTCTTTGGCTACAGAAGCGAGTTTTTAACAGACACCAAGGGTCTGGGGATAATCAATACAATCTTCTTCCAATACATGCCTGACCCAGGCATTTGGAAAGAAAAAGATAACGGTTCATTGGTCGCCTGTAAAACGGGGCCAACCAATCTTTATGGCTTAAGAAACGTCCAGGACAGAGGAGTGTTGTTTCTTGGACCTGGAGTAAAGGTTTACGAAGGCCAGGTAGTCGGACAAAATTCAAGACCAGAAGATATAAGAGTGAACGTTTGTAAGACAAAACAGTTATCAAACATGAGAGCAAGGGGAGACGGAAATACAGAGGCTTTTAACACTCCCAAAACAATGGGGCTGGAAGACGCTTTAAGATATATTGGAGACGATGAATTAGTGGAAATTACGCCCAAAAATGTGCGCATAAGAAAGGTGTATTTAAAAGAAGTTGATTCCAAGAGGGCCGACCGGGCAGCGGTTGGAATTAAATTCGATTACTAAAGATTATTATAAGCATTTGGATGCTAGCAATATTGGTTTTTATAAGTCTTTTAATTTACTAAACAGATTCTAACATCGTCCACCCACCCGAGCCAGTAAGAAAATTGAAAATTGCCCTCACCGGGCATTTTTAATTTTGAGATTTCTGACAGATTTTGTCACTTTCAATATCTCCAAATAGTTTTTTTAGTTTGAAAGATAAGGGATTGATTTAAATTAAATTATCCACAGAGCTGAGTTGACAAATTGTTTTATGTACGTTATTATGTACATATATATTATAATTAAAATATAAAAAGTATGAACACAAAAACAACTTTGTCCATTACCGAGGCAAGAAAAAAAATTTTTAAAATCACTGACGAAGTGCAAAAACCCGGCAATTATTACACTTTGACTGAAAAAGGCAGGCCCAAAGTGGTGATTATGTCCGCTGAAGAATTTGAATCCTGGAGAGAAACAATTGAGGTTATGCGAGAGTTCCCCGATCTTGATAAAGACATAAAAGAAGCAGAACGCGCTTTTAAAAGCGGAGAATATAAGAATTGGACTACCCTTGAACAGCTTTTAGCTAAAGAGGGTTTTTTGTTGGCAGATAAGTCGTCTAAAAAATATGGAATACCAAATAAGTATCAAGCCAAGCGCGGAAAAAGAACTAAAAAAAATTCCTAAACAAGATTATTATCGGGTTTTGTCGCTGTTTGCCGTCTTATCGCAGAATCCTTTCATCGGTAAAAAATTAGGCGGTAAATATAGAGGGCAATATACATATCGTGTTTGGCCCTATAGAATAATTTACGAAATTCATAAAAAAGAATTAGTTATTTTGATTATCCGTATCGGTCATCGGCAAGGGGTTTATAAATAAAATATGAAAATAAAAGATATTCCAAAATCCGACCGACCGAGAGAAAAACATATAGGCGCGGGCCATAGAAAACGATTGCGAAATAGATTTTTTTAGGTCGGACTTGATTTAATTCTTGTATTATAGTAATATATTACTATAATTATAGTAATAATTAACCATATGATTCCCTTGCGCTCAAAAGTAACCAAAAAAGTTCTCAATTTATTCTTTTTAAATGAAAAAGAAAGATTTTATATTAATGAACTGGCAGGAAAAATAAAAGAAGACCCGGCCAATGTCCATAAAAAACTTCTTGAACTTAAAAAAGAGGGAATTCTTTCCGATGAATTTTCGGGCAAGGAAAGATACTTTTTTTTAAACCCCAAATACCCTTTTTTAAAAGAATACAAAAAAATTGTCTTAAAAGGTCTCGGGTTTGAGAGAATTTTGAAAGAAAAATTAAAAAAAATAAAGGGAATTGAATCCGTTTATATTTTTGGTTCCTACGCCAAAAATCGACTTTCTCTGGAAAGCGATATTGATATTTTGATCGTGGGAGACTTCGACACTTTAAAGGTCCAAAAAGTAATTCTGGAAATCCAAAAATTAACCGGTAGGGAAATAAATTCAATTGAACTTACTAAAAAAGAATTTGCCAAAAGAGAAAAAGAAAAAGATGAACTTATTGCTGATATTTTTTCCCAAAAATATATAAAAATTTTATGAA
>CAZCKV010000102.1:0-241 GCA_964499385.1 uncultured Gammaproteobacteria bacterium
AAAAATGCTTTTTAAAATAACCGCTTTTTTAGGAGGAAAAAGAGCCGTAAAAAGTTTGGGTGCTTTCTGTTTAACCGCTTTTGGGATACCCAGCATCATTTTAAGTCTGGAAATGAATACGCTGCAGCCGAATTGGATAATCTGGGTATTTTTTGGAGGAACAATTCTTGGTCTTACTTTATTGATCGGTGGAATTTTTGCCGTTGACATTTCAGATCACAAGTAATATTTCACCTTCGTC
>CAZCKV010000102.1:251-2524 GCA_964499385.1 uncultured Gammaproteobacteria bacterium
AAACGGAAGCTCGGTATATGATTATCAAAGAGATATTAAATCGCCGGTCGGTGAGAGAATATAAACCGGGGGCAGTTCCTGAAGAATACATCACCGAAATCATTAAGGCCGGCCAATTTGCGCCAACTGCGCGTCATAATCAGGCAGTGGAATTTATAGTTGTCAAAAACCAGGAGACAAAAGACAAGATTTTTGAAATCGTCGGTCAGGAATTCGTAAAAGAAGCTGCCGTTTTAATCATTCCTGCCACTGACACTGCCAAAACCAACTGTCCGGTTCAGGATTTATCAGTCGCCTCTGAAAATATGTTTTTACAGGCTACGGCCTTAGGGCTGGGGACTGTCTGGAAGGCTTTGAAAGAAGAAGGGTTTAACGAAGAAGAAAAGATAAAAAAGCTACTTGAAATCCCGGAACAATATAAAATCATAAACATTATTCCGGTGGGCTATCCGAAAGAAAAACCAGAACCTCACCATGATAGGGATTTTGACGAAAAAAAGATACACCAAGAAAAGTGGTAAAATCCAATAAAATCTTAAAGCAATAAAATTAATGAAAAATCCGTGAAATAAAAACGGATTTTTATTGTAGTAATAAAATGGAGCGAAAACCAGAAAAAACCGATGAGGAGATCGCCTTTTCGGTGCAGGTAGGAAATGTTAATTTGTTCGGCGTTTTGATTCATCGCTACGAAGAGAAAATGATACGCTACTCGCGCAAGTTCTTTTCCGACCAAGAAGATATTAAGGACGTAGTGCAGGAAATATTTTTAAAGGCCTATGAAAACATTAAAAGTTTTGATACAAAGAGAAAATTTTCTTCCTGGTTTTACCGTATTGCTCACAACGAACTGGTTAACGCTCTCAGGAAAAAGAGAAAAATCCTTCCTCTATTGGATTTAGATATTTTCCTTCCTCATTATTTTCACGACGACACTCTCAGAAGAAATATAGACAAACAGGATATAAAAGAAATTATTGATAAATGCCTGGACAAACTCGATCTAAAATACAAAGAGCCCCTCATTCTTTATTATTTTGAAGAACTAAGTTATCAGGAAATTGCCGATATCCTTCAGGTTCCCATTTCAACTGTCGGCGTAAGAATGAAAAGGGCGAAAGAAAAAATCAAATCCATTTATAAAATATCAGGATATAATTTATGACTACAGACAATCAAGAAAAAAAATCCTCATTGGTTGACAATGTACTTGAAAGGATAAAAAGCGGCCAGATTAGGATGCGGCCCAAATTTTACTTCATTCTGAAAACCATTTTGGCCATTGGAGGCATTATGCTTATCGGCGGTTTTACCCTCTTTTTAATCAGTTTTATCGCTTTCCATCTGCGAGCAAGCGGAATATGGTATTTACCCGGTTTCGGTCCTCAAGGATTCGGCGCTTATTTGAAACTTTTGCCTTGGTTTTTAATTTTTATAGGTGTGATTTTAATTTTAGTTTTGGAAATACTTGCTAAGCGCTTTGCCCTTATTTACCGCCGACCTATATTTTATTCCTTGCTCGCCATTATCCTAATTGCTCTTATCGGTGGTTTCCTCATCGATAAGACGCCTCTTCACCCAGGATTATTCCTACAAGCCAGACGGGGGGAATTACCCTTGATGGCTCCTGTCTATCGCGAATTCGGAATGCCGAGATTCGAAAACGTTCATCGCGGCATCGTCGAAGAATTAACAGAAAATGGCTTTATTCTTCGGAAAACCGACCAAGAATTATTGACCGTAATTTTATTTCCCGATACTCAATTTCCTTTTGGAAAAGAAATTAAAGAAGGCGACAGTATCGTAGTGATGGGCGAGAGAGATGATGGCCGAGTGCGCGCTTTTGCCATTCGCCGGATTGACGATCAATTCGAAACCTTTGAACACCGATTGCCTCGACCACCAATGAAATAAAAAAGAGTTTTGGTTGTAATAATAGATGGAAAGACGGGGTCTCTAGATAGACCCCGAGATTATTGAAAATATGAAATTACTTAAGAAAAAAAAGGTGGTTATCTTTCTTATATTAGTCCTTATTTTAACGGGCTATTTCGGTTATCAAAAATTAACCGGTGAGAAAGACACGGTGCAGTACGTTACCGCGTCAGCAAAAAAAAGTACGCTTATTGTTTCTGTATCAGGAAGCGGCCAAGTGGCGGTCTCTGACCAAGTGAATATCAAGCCAAAAGTTTCCGGAGAGATAGTTTCTATTGGCGTAGAAACCGGGCAAGAAGTCAAATCAGGCGCACTTATCGCTCAATTTGACACGAAGG
>CAZCKV010000103.1:0-2500 GCA_964499385.1 uncultured Gammaproteobacteria bacterium
TGGTAAAACTTCCGGGTTTTCCGGATCTGCTATTGTTTCGCCAACGGTTACGTCCGGAATTCCGGCCACGGCAACAATATCTCCGGCTTTCACTTCTTTTGCCTCAACCCTGTTCAATCCAAAGAAAGTCATCAAGGAAGTTATTCTATATTTCTTTTCCTGGCCCTGTCTATTTATATGAGTTATATTTTGGCCGGACTTTATTACGCCGTTATAAATTCTGCCGATTGCAATTCTGCCCTTAAAGTTATCAACAGCTATTGAAGTCACTAGCATCTGCAAAGGCTTTTCTTTTTCTGCGATGGGGGAGGGAATATGCTCAATGATAGCGTCAAAAACCGGGTTGATATTTTCCATCTTTGACAAATCTGGCTCAGATCCCGCCTTCCCGTCTCTGCCAGATGCATAGATTACAGGGAAATTAAGACGGTGTTCACCAGCTCCTAATTCCAAGAATAATTCTAAGGTTGCTTCCAGGGCAAATTTTGGTCTGGCGCCCACCTTGTCTATTTTATTTATCACTACAATAATTTTGTGGCCCATTTCCAAAGCTTTTTTCAGCACAAACCTGGTTTGAGGCATAGGGCCCTCTTTCGCATCAACCAAAAGCAGACAGCCGTCTGCCATATTTAAAACTCTTTCCACTTCGCCGCCAAAATCCACGTGGCCGGGAGTATCAATTATATTTATCTTTGTATCGCCATATTGCACGGATGCATTTTTAGAGAAAATGGTGATTCCTCTTTCTCTTTCTAATTCATTGCTGTCCATTATGCATTCTTGTCCGACTAACTCTTTGTTTAACTGAGTTTTTGACTGACGCAAAAGCGCGTCCACTAAAGTGGTCTTACCATGGTCAACGTGAGCAATTATTGCAATGTTTCTTATGCTATTCATGATATGAAAAATTTATACGTCAAAATTTAATTAATGTCGAAATAAGCCTATGGCCGACAACTCTAAAACCACAAAAAATCCCCGGTTAAGGGGACTTTTTGAGTAAACGTTGTTTACCAGCGATCCTTGTGTCCTCCGCCGAATCCTCTGTTATCGCGGTTGTATCCGCCCTGGCGAGGCGCTCTTGGTTCCATTGGTCTTGCTTCGTTTACTATAAGAGTTCTTCCATCGAGCTCTTTACCGTTCAATGTTTCAATAGCTTTTTGAGCTTCTTCATCAGTTGCCATTTCCACAAAGCCAAAGCCCTTTGAACGGCTGGTTATTTTGTCTATGATGACTGTAGCCGATTCAACTGTCCCGGCTGCTGAGAAAGCTTCTTTTAAAGTATCTTCAGTGGTGTCATAAGACAACCCACCTACGTATAATTTCTTTGCCATAATATTATTCTTTTTGGTTAATAAAAAGTAAGCCGACCAACTCTCTTATTTTCTCTTAAGGCTTACCTAACCACCTACTCGGAAAGAATAAGAAACTTACTGTTTACATAGTAACATTATTTCGGATAAATGCAAGAGGCCGCAGGCCATCGCTATGCTTTGTTGCAATGCAAACAAAAACCCGCATTAGAGCGGGAGTTGATTTTGACTTGGAGTTTACTTAGAGCAGGGATAATTTAAAAATGCCTGTTCATTCTTCTCTTTTTTATGATTTTTCTTTTTTATCAGTCGGCAAAGAAAGAAGCCACGAGATAAGGGGAATTCTAAGCTTATCTATGGACCAGTCGTCATCTTTTAAAAGAGGCCTTTTTTCTTCTTTGAAGCGGTTAAGCAAAACTAAAGTAGCTTGTAATTTCAAGGGAGATAATTTATTGTGTTCTATTAAGAATTGTTCTTTGCTAATTGTCATCATAATTTATTATATCGATATTTATACCAGCCGGAATTTTTTACAAAACCGGCGCTCTAAAGGCATTTTTTTAGTTTTTTATCTTTTTGGAAACCTTTTTTACCAATTTTTTAACCTTAACAACCGGAACCGTTTTTACTGCTTCCTCCACTTTTTTTTCTGCCGCCAATGGTTTGGTCTTTGTTATAGCTTCTACTGCCTTAATAAGCTGATCCATTTTTACATTCAATATTTCTAACTGCTTCTTCAGCTCATTATTATTTCCTTTACTAATATTACCCCCAATATCGGTTTTGGCGGGAGTTTTGTAACTATTAAAATTTTTTTGCGGGAACCTGTCTCTCCCCCTATTATTTCCAGTTTCTTTCTTACCTCCAAAACAAGCATTGCAATACACCGGCTTGCCCTCAGTTGGACGGAAAGGCACCTCACAAGTCTCCCCGCATTGATCACAAACTGCCTGATGCATGGTGACTGAGCCGCGATCTCTACCGCCTGATCCGCCCCAGCTTTTCCTGGGAAAATTTGGTCGGCCTCCGTCTCGTCTACCAAATCCGCCTCCATGGCCCCCACCGGAACGTTTTCTTCCATCTTGTTTAAAATCTCCCATATATTTATGGATTAGTTATTATAATTAAGTTACCTTAATATCTATACAATAAGATTTAATTTCAAGGTTCTGCGAGGACATTCGGCT